>CAYYMO010000123.1:0-4544 GCA_964472955.1 uncultured Methanomicrobia archaeon
AGAGACATCAGGGTCGTGCCCTTTGCATGTTAGAATTCAAAATCGTTCGAAAATTCGCAGAAAGTATGTATTACAAACTAGAACAAAACTATACGAAAATTAAAATGATCTATTCAGGTCGAGGATTTCATCTGCATGTTCTGGATGAAGATACGAAATACCTAACCCGAGACGAAAAAAGTACATTAGCTCGAGAATATGGAAAAGAATTCCCTATTGATGAATGGGTCACTTCCGGAGGTATTAAATTAATAAGATTGCCTTATTCCTTACACGGAATGGTATCTAGAATTTGTATACCCCTAGATATCACAGAAGTAAAGAGTTTTAACCCACTGACTAACTTGCGAGTCATTCCAGATTTTCTCAAGTATAGCCTTTAGATTTTATTTTTCTCCCTTCACTTCCTTCCCTTTGTAGTACTCCTTTTTCTTTTCTTCTCCTCCTTCTCCTTCTTTCTTCCCTTTCACTTCTTTGCCCTTGTTGTAGTACTCTTCTTTCTTTTTTTCTTCGCCAGACATAATAATGCCTCATTTATTATTCTTTCTTGTATTTAAAAAAATTTCACTCATTTTTCGTTTATTTAATGATTATTTTTACCTGAAAAATGGTTTACTCTTAAAAAAAAGGTTTACACTTAAAAAAATGGTTTACCGTTTGATAGTACTTCTTGTCTTTTTATCACTCCAAAAAATCACGTATCCACATGCTCCGTTAATCTTGAGCACTCCTCGCCCATCTTCAAGTTTCATAAAGGAAATTTCAGTCAATGTACTGAAATCAGCGATGTGGCCTGAAATTACAAAAGTAGTGAATTTGTCGCTCGTATAGAATTCAACGTCTTCAAATCCATATCGTCGACATTTTGTTAAAAATTGTTGAATTCCAGTTTCTTTTTCTAACAAATCAATTTCGAATGTCTCTATACCAAGATCTCTGCATTTTCCGCAAAGCCAAATATCTTGTTCAGGAAAGTAAGACACATCTACACATTCCCCACAGCCTTCGCATACTTCCACCATACAAATCTCCTATACTAGACATTTTTTTATGGTATGGTTCCAACATAGAATTACTAGTTTATCTTTATATGTTATCCTAAGTTTGAAGTAGATAAGGGATTTAAAGGCGTTTTAACTAAATCAGACAAAAATTTAGTCGTTAATCGAGAAATCATTTCGTTAAAGTCTAGCAGTATTGCATTACATGTTAAGATTCATACTTCGAAAATGCGCGTTGGAATTATTTAAAGCTGTTCTGTAATCGGAATTCCATTTACATAACGTTTGCTCATCAATATTCTCGTTTTCTTTTGCTTTAAGCCCAAGGCTAAAAACATCCCAGAATTCATCTAACAAACAGCGCACCAACTCAATATTCGTGTTTTTTAGGTTCTCGTCTAACAGACTGATCATTTCCGAAAGAGCTGGCTTTAACTCTGGGTAATTATCGCTCATAAAAGCAAAATTTAGCTGCTCCAATAAATTCGCAATATTTTTTTTGTTCTGTTCTGCTATCCGACCTTTTTTAGAAATCTTATAAACCTCGTTTTGCAAGGTGGTTACTACCTTATGAAGCTCGCTTGGGGAATATTCATAAATGACATCGAGCTTCGTATACTTTGACAGCTTATCTGAGTTTAATGTTACAATTATTGCATCGCTGAAACAATCTTCGCATTCGTCAAATGATACTATAATATCTCTCCACCCTTCGTAGGCCGCGACGATTTGCTGCGTTTTGCTTATCCTTATAACTTTGAAAACTTTGGGAATATTTTTTAAGTATATTATGGGGCCTGATTTATACCAGTAATATGGAAGCTTTAGATCCAAACCTCTCTTCCTTAGGCTTTTGTAGAGGATAAAAACAATTCTGTAAAATCTCGAAGGAGTTAATATGTAACCTTGTTTGGAAAGATTGAATTTTAGATCTGGAAAGCTATTGAGAAGTTCACTTTTTATGTACTTATTGGGACAAAATTTATCAATAATATTGAGAAAGGTAAAAGCCAGCAATGGATTTTTTTCAAGTTCTCTAATATATTCTAATTCATTCATACTTTTTAAATTGAAAATGTTAATCGATTACTATCTGTACCTTAGGGAAGTTAGTAGTTTGTTGACGCTCTTTTTCTTTAAAAACATATTCTTAAAATAAATGAGTTTAACGGTCAACATATAAAGAAGAAAACGAAAGAAATCTCGTTCGCGGTCACGATAAATCTTGATGCCGATAGTTCGGCAGACACATTATGCTTTCATTTTTTTGAATAACATCTTATAATAGAATTAAAGTAACAACGTCATAATGTTACTAAAGAAAGAATTTAATATTATCAATGAAATAATATTATTAAGATAAATTTAATTATCTGTACATGTAACAGCTGTGTTCGACTTTGAATTGGCACAAATTTGCATTAAAATGCAAATTTGCAGATAATTATGACCACTCCTGAAATTCTCATACTTGATGCAAACGATCGCACGATCCACGCCATTACGATGTTACAATTGAGACGTGTCGATCGTGAAATATGTAGACACACACAAAGTTTTCAAAAAAAGCATGTAAAACATGTTAAGACACTGTTACATTTCATTCTCTTAGATCTTCAAAACATTGAGATTCGGGCGAGGGACGTTAAAGACAAAAATCTAAGACGCGAGCTTCGAGAAGAGATAGCAGAGCGAAGGAAGAGATACTATGAACTCTACGACGAAGTGCTAAACATTATTTTTTTAAATTGAGGCACCATGATTACAATCAATCCACAGAACCAATGTCCGCTTATGAGCGTTCCTGTATATGAAAAAGACAAAAAAATTCGCAAATATGTCCATAAATGCGTTGCCTACGAATGCATATTCTATCCCGCATGGTTTGTAACGCAAGTCCCTCCGTGTCAATACGTGATGCTGGACGGATTTGAAAATTAATATCACTTAGTGGCCGCTCTAACAAGAAGCAGTGTAACTCCTCCCTCCTGTATACATTATTTTTTATAGTAAATGATTTGTAGGAGGATGTTATTAGCCCAATGGTTGGAGTTCTCTCTTTTAGCAAGAACCAATCACTAAGGGTATATGCTTACTAAAGAATATTAAAAAAACTCAGCACCCCCAAATGAAAATTATACTAGGTTGTGATGTCAATTTGTTTTTATATTATAAATAAACAAAATTATCGCATTCAGTACTTATAGATGAACAGTTAAAAGGGAAACAAATGCCAAAAACTTTTGATAACGAATTAAAAGGCTTAGTTGAATCACTATTACGAATGATCGAGGCATCACACGGTGTTAAAATTATTAATTTGGCGGAAATTTCTGGGATTATACTTCAAAATATCGACAACAGAAATGCTGCACTTAACGTATGTTCTGCCATCAACACGTGGATAACAATCAATAAGATTCAAGGTATGGTCACAATTCCAGAAAATTTAGTCATTAAGTACATAAATGCAATAGGGAGTTCTTAGGATTAGAATGACAAGTCTGAGCCATTAGTGTTTTATTTAGCAAAAAATAATTCTTGTCATTAGGGCTTGTGAAGATATTGAAGAGCAAGATACTCTGTAGCCACTATAAATAATTTATTGGAGTTTTAACTTTTCAGAATAATTACGTTTTACGCATTATCACATAAGCGACAACAACGATTCCTACTAGAGCTAAGACTGCGTCAAATCCTGGCGTGGAGGATTTTGCAGCGGTAGTACTAACTAGGTTCTTATCAGCGCTTGGACTGATACTCCCCCCTCCCGATCGTGAGTTCATACTTGAAGTTATGGGGACGCTTGATGTCGAGGATTCTGTCGCGGGTGTATTTGGTGGGCCTTGGATTAGAACAATAGGGGGCTGTCCTGAAGCACCACCAAGTTGAAAATCAACCTTTATTGTCGTGCCACCTCTGATTTCTATTGAATCTGTCGGCCCCCCTCTAGCCAGACTTTGGTCTCCGACTTTTACCGTAATAAATAGCTTTCCGACATTTGCCGCTAAGTCGCTAGGTATCATGGAGTATTCAATGGCATAGTTGCCATTAGGATCTGTTATGATTCCAGATCCACTAGCGCGGTTCGCTTTAACGGCATCTTCTATGTAATAAGAAATTTCAGCTCCTGCTATAGATTGCCCACGTGAATCCATAACTCGACCAAGTATTGTTCCGTTTTGGGAGAACTGTCCGTTGGATAGAGCGTAAACTTGGAAAACTGTCACAGTGCTTATTATAGCAAGAATGCAGATTGCCACTACCTTTTTCAAATTGCTTCTCCTTTGATGGTAGCACGACGAATATAATTTAAGATCTTTCTATCTTAATCATATTTAAATTAACACTTAAAGCCTTTCGCAGATTAAACAGATTACGAATAAAAACTATCGATGGTCCAGACGTGCGAGCTTCTCCAAAATTGCTAAATGGAACATTGATGTATTAACGTAGAGATGCTTAAGGTAATACTTTTAGGTACAAGTGGCTCAATGCCAACGGTAGACAGGAGTCCACCGGCTATACTGATTAAAAAGGGCC
>CAYYMO010000124.1:0-3640 GCA_964472955.1 uncultured Methanomicrobia archaeon
AAATAGCCTCCGAAGACTCCCACATCAACTATTGCTTCAGGACAAAGTTCTTTCAGCATCTCTTCGTACTTTTCACGTTTCTGCGCCAGAAGTTTATCGTAGACGATAAACAGCGCCACTTTCTTTTCTTTCAGTTCATCACACTTATCCTTCAAGAAAGTCGAAACGCTTTTTAATGCTTCGTCAGTGTATATCGGTGAGCCTATCACAATAAGGTCATAGTCGCAACTTTCTATCTCGCTCACGTTTTTGATGTCATAATCAACGCCAATACCTTCGGCTACCCATTGTGCAATGGTTTTTGTGGTTCCATATTTAGTATCATAAGCGATGAGAACTCTCATAAACAACCCCTGCTTTATCTACTCGATGCATAATAAAGATAGCGTTCGCTTATCGGGACGCTACAAAACTCATTTGACTGTCCATATATAAATCAGAGCAAGACTGTTGGTCTTCAGATCTCTTTGCCATCGTGAACTGAATTAAAGCATTATACTCGACTCTCGAAAGGAAAGACACAGACACAGACTCGCGTGATTGCTGAATTGGTTCGACGCGCCTCTCTATACCTGTGTTCAAAGCGGATCATCATCTCTTCTCTTCTTTGCTGGAGCTGATTCTCTTTGTGGTTCCACCTATCGACAGCCTCCTGATGCATTGATCAGATGACTATGTTGCGAGGTACAGCATGCACAGTATGCCCCATTATCTAACCGCAATTCTGAGACGCACCATACACACCTCGTTGTGTGGAGGGACAAAGGAGTTCCAAGCCGATTATCTAACAGCCCGTCTCCCGCTTTAGAGCATCTCGCACATCAGCCACAGTGCATTCCCCTTTTTATCTGCTATCATAAACGTTCGTTTATTGTGAGTTACTAAAGAGACAGTACAGAGAGTAAGTTGTAGAAGGTGTAAACGCTAGATCATGGGCACGAATTTAGCGAGTCTGTATCCCTCAGACGAGTCTTTGGGAACATTCCCTGTCTATTAGCTTCGTCACAGAGCCAGTCAGGAAAGACGAGCCTACCGCTATAGACATAGTTGTTTGCGACGCAGCCGGTCCGGCAGGATCTTGCGTGGATGCAAGAGCCGCAAATGCCAGGATATTCGCGCGTGTTATCAAGATCGCAGCGGAGCTGGAGAATCGTTGGATGGGAAAGCCAGATATCTTTGATACTGTTCTCCCCGAGCTGCCCATACACGAGCTCGGGGATTGTCTGCCCTATTCCGCAGAGCGCAATCTCACCGGTTCCGAGGATGCCTAAGGTGGTGTTAATCCCACAATCACACGACCTCCCTTTTGTTCGCCAGAGCTCACTGAGCGGAGTGAGAGCATGGGGCATGGATAAAATCACTGGAATTGGCGCCCTCTGACGCAGTTCGTTATTCACCCAGCGGGAGAGAGCAGTATATTCCCTGAAATCTAAGGTCTCGCCCCGCTGGTGCATTGCGATCCCACGCCCGGTCCATGTCACTGGGTTGAACTTCACGGTCTCAGCCTTATGTTCTGCAGCAACTCTGGTCAGATCCTCCATCCGGTCCCTGTTATGCAGGTGGACCGACATGATTACCTGGCAGTTAGCATAGCCCGCGTCAACAAGATAGTCAAGTCCGCGAAGGGCCGCATCGAATGCCCCCCGAACACCTCGGAACGCGTCGTGCTCGGCAGCAACTGATGAATCGATGCTCACCGAGACAAAGTCCACATTTGTTTTTTCCTTCAGATAGTGAGCCAGTTCTTGGGTTATCAGGGTGCCGTTTGTTTCCATGTTCATTGAGATCCCCTCTATCGTGAGCATATCCACAATCTCTTTAAACTGTGGATGGAGCATTGGTTCCCCTCCCGTGAGCTTAACGTGTGCAAGGCCAAGGGTCTTTGCTTCGATAACAGCATCTTGGAGCGCTTTCGGGTCGATGGTTTTGCCTGGCGCAGGTTTGTTGGAGAACTCCGGCGTTATCCAGCAGTGCCGGCAGCGGAGGTTGCAGCTCGCAGAAAGATAGAGGTAGAACGAATGGAGCGGAGGAACACCATCAGGAAGGTCAAGGACTCTGGTCTTAATGCTGGTACTAGCCTGTTCGGGAATGTCACAGAGCGTCACTGTTCTCCACCTCTTCCACATAAATACGGTAGCACGTCTGCGGATCGGTGCCAATGAGTCTATTGCTTGTTGCCATTACAGCGGCTGGGCATCCGCCCGTACATAACCCAGTGAACTGGCAACCGCTGCATTCCGGAAGCGCGGAAAGTGGGATCTCCCGACGGTGGCGAACAGCATTGATCGCCGGGGAGTTAAGCCATGCATCCTGAAGCGAGTGCATGCCGATAACGCCCATGGTCAGGGTGGGGAGCATGTTACATGGTACCATCGTCCCATCGTGGAGTACTTCCATCCGAGAGAAAACTCCCCCACAGGAGCAAAGTGTCCCACGACCGGGCATCTCGGTCTCACCACGCGCGAGACTTTGTTCGATAGCACTCACCGTGCGTGCGAGGGCAAGGGGACCAGCCGCCGCATTGATTCTCCCATCATACCGTTCGTCCAGCTCGGTCAATTTTTTCATCGCCCGCCGCCGCTCATTGTTTGAAAGGACGATATTCTCCCCGTGACACCGGGCAGTGCCCATCACCATAACTTCATTCGTACTGAAGCTCTGGAGTCCTACATCTTCGATGAGGAGCCGTGCGATGTTTTCAAGGTCATTGATATTGTGATGGTTCAGCGTCACTCGCACAGTTGCGGGAAACTTCGCCTCAACGAGGAGGCGGAGGCCATGGAGGGCACGGTCAAAGCTTTTAGGTGGCCGGGAGAGGTCGTGGATCGCCGCACAAGAGCCATCAATGGAGACTTGGATAGAGTCGAGTCGGAGCCGGCGCTTGCCCTCCATTAGGGAAGAGATGACGTCGTCCGAGATGAGGGTCCCGTTCGAACAAAGGCTGTACCTCATTCTGTTTGTAATGATTCCGTCTATTAGGATGAAGAGATCAGGTCGGGTAAACACCTCCCCGCCAGAGAGAGACACCCGTTGGACACCAAGGCCGCCCAGTTCTTCAAAAAATGTCATCCAGCGCTCTGACGGCAGATCTCGTCTCTCTCTCATGCTGTCTGCATAGAAGCAATAGTGGCATGAAAGGTTGCACCTTCCGGTGAGACAGATATCCAAAGAGTGCGGAGCTGAAGGGACTCCTTTTGGTGGTACGGTGAGATCAACTGGAGTGGAGTCTTGCAGCATCAGCATCTAACCTCAGAGACAAAGTCAGGGGCAAGCTCACAGATAAATGTTTCCACGTCCTGTTTCATGACAGAATGATCTGGATTGTCACTAAATAACGTTGTAAGGTAGGATACAATATCATCAACAGTGCGAGGCTGCGCAAGAAACGTCCACACGGAAAGACCAACGGGATTTATTAGTAGCGTATTGTCAGTATCTGGGTTAAAGAGAAGAGCCCCATCCTCTCCTTCAATTCTACAGGAGACAGTGGGATTTGCGGCAACCTTACCTGTCAAATTAATTTCGGGGGCAATAATGTCATCGGGTTCAGCGGAAGCTATTGTATGATTCTTTTTGTATTCCATTATTTCATCACCTTTTTAACGAGTCTTTTTTAGTCGGATCGGAGCTCATTACCGTT
>CAYYMO010000125.1:0-3935 GCA_964472955.1 uncultured Methanomicrobia archaeon
GATGAGCAGTCCAGCTAGGACGTAGAAAGCGCCAATAGCGGCAGACGAGTACGTGAAGGTGGTGACGCTGGAGCTGGTAATACCGAAAAAGTTGTGCGTAAAGCCCGTCACCACCTCTGCCAGGCCAAAAAGAATCATCAATAATGCAACGATGATAATACCTCGGGGGCGACCCTGATTCCCCGCTTCCATTGATTCTTTGACGCTACGCTGTCCGTTCACCGCAGATTTGCTCCTAAGAAACTTCTTTTAGGATTTTTCGTGTAGTTAGAGCCTTCCCCGACGATACCACCATTTGTGCCAAATCGACCATCACATTTTACTGGTCCTCGCCCGTTAAGAATAGAGTCGACGCTCAGCGGTACCACCGATTAAGCCCGCCGTATCGAAGTACTCGTGGACCCTGTCCAACTTGCCATTCTTAACGTGGCACACGTGGCAGATCTTTACATCAACCCTCCTCCCCGCAGCCGCAGGCACGCCAAACAATCGGGCTCCCTCCTCGGTAACAATAGCTCCATGGTCGTACTCAATACAGATCTGACTCTGGTCTTCACTGCTGAAGAAATTCGTGAACTCTATGTGAGCCTCCTCCGTGTGTTTTCGGGCATCCCGGGATCGCAGTGCCATCTGCCTAATCTCGTTGATTCCGCGGAACGTCTCCCCGGTGGCCATCATTACCCATTCACAGTCCGTGTCGATGAACTCATCGAAAAACGTTTCTATGTCATCACTGCGCGCCGCATCTGACCACGCTTGAATGATTCTCTTGTTGTTTTGTGCAGAGTTGTCGTTCATTTCATGTCACTCCTATTCTCGGCCGACATACGTAACTCAGCCTCAACGCATGTCATTCTATCGGGCAAGAAAGGGATTAAGATTGTGGCGGAAATTTCCGTCTTTTTCTGACAAAATTCTTATAGGGCGTCGTTGCAATTTCTATCCCATGCGCAGACTTATTGTGGAGCTCTCTGTTCAAGACTTCAATAAATTAGTTCCAGACGATCCTATACAGGACGTAAAGTCGATGGAGGTCCTGCACTTTCTGAGGTTCGATCACGAGGAAGTCGCTTTGATAGCAAGAGTGGAATTCAACAAGCCAGATGTCAGCATCGAGGACATATTCCGCGATGGCCTGATTGAGGCACAGCTTCTCGAGCGAGAAAAGGAAAAAGAAAACGGAATCTGCACCTATTTTATAAAGGCCAAGCCACCACAAGCCATCCGCGGGGGGTTCGATCTCAAAGTGATTGGGGGATGCGTCTCTTTACCATACGAAGTAAAGGATGGAAAAGTAAAGGTTACGCTCCTTGGAAGTGCCAAGCAGGTGAGAGCTCCCCTGAAGCTACTTGAGGATGCGGGTGTCCGCTACCGGGTGGTCTCACTTACGGACGCACAATTCCCGCCTCATTCGCCACTCAGCCGTCTGACAGAAAAGCAGCGGAGGCCCCTCATCACTGCGTATACTCTCGGCTACTACGATGTACCCAAGAAGATAGGCCTTGTGCAGCTTGCCCGAAGGCTTGACCTAGCCCATTCCACGCTGGATGCGCATCTGAGGAAAGCAGAGCATCGCTTGTTGTATCACATCATAAATGAATCATGACGCCTTCAGGAAACGTATAACAGAGTCGATTTAGCAGCTTGTAGCGTCTTTTGATACATATTTCACATTATACAGCATACATTGCAAAAATTAATAAGAAACAGCAAAATTAGGAATAAATTTATAATCTCCGTTGCACTCTTAATTGTTTTTTTAAAATTACGGTTGAAGGAGCGTCTTTGCCTTCACCCAACCAACGTGAAGCCCGCGCATCGTCGGCGAGAAGGTGCTGTATGATACGCTAGGAGAAATGGAGTATAGAAGAAGGGGGTATAACCAATGATTATAGTAGTCTCAGACGTACATCTAGGATATGATAAATGCAATTATAATGCCTTCGCTTCTTTTTTAAATAACTGCAATTCTTCCGGTATCGATCATTTAGTCCTATTAGGCGACCTCTTTGACTTCTGGAGATGTAACAACGCCCACATAGCCATGGCTGAAAGGTATGCTGAAATTTTTAACCTGATGGGCAATTTGGCAATAAAAAACGTACACTACATTGTCGGAAACCATGATTATTATATGCTGAGACTGAACGAACGATATGAGAAAGAGTATGGCACAACCGTTTTCCCCTTCACGATAAGATCTTCACTGCGACTGCCTGATAATGGGAGCTCGTTCTACTTCATCCATGGATATGAGCTGGAAGTGTTATTGAATCTTAAACCGCTAGATATAGAGCATTACGAAACCCTCAGCGATCATATGTGTTTTGGTGGGGACGTCGTGGGTGGAGTCGCGAGCAATATGTGGGATATAATCCAGAACCTCGGCGCAAAGCGGAGATTTATAGACTTGAATAAAGCGCCGCATGAACGAAGAACCATTGACAATATAAGGAAATTCGCCGAGTCGAAAGGAGTTTACATGTTACTAGGGATGAAACCTGATGAAAAACTTGTCTTCGGCCACACCCACAAGCCCTTCATAAATGGCGATAGAACGGTCGCAAATGCAGGATCATGGGTCAACGAAACATCTAACGAGCAATCCCAAAACACGTATGTGAAGATCAGTAATGGGCAGATGGAACTGAAAAGATTCGATGAAAAGAAGTTCCCGTAAGTCTGCAATATGTCTTACGCTACGGTTGCCAGAAGCAAGGGCAAACGCGATGTATTTGGAATGGACTGTAGGAAAAATGAGTGACTTTACGGCTAAGGGATTGTGAGCAAGGTAAAGGTCCTTCTCTCATGCAACAAGACGTAGTAAGCCATCAGTATCTTTTTATATATCTATAGATATAAAATTAATAATATATTCATTCATCTACGCATAGCTCTCCTAACTTCGCTCCCTCGGAGATGTAATGAGACTAGAAAATAGCCTGGTACCACGCAGGCATTAACATTGGCATCTGACTCACGTGTGGGCTATGGTACACCCCGCGCGCAGTTGCCGCGAACAGCGTAGAGGTATCCCCTTACATATCAGCCCACTCTCCAGCGACATGATTACTTTACTTTTTCACCCTACTTTCACCCTACTTTCACCTCCTGACTACTGGACAAGAGCGGTAACCAAACACGCACATGAGCGCCGCGCTCAGCTTCTACCCTCAGGATCTGCACCGTTACGTTCTGGGCTTCGGTTGATTCGGACATGCCCAACCAGTTCGGTAGTAACGGCACTGTTCCCCGTTGTTTGGTATATAGCTCCAAAGCCTATTCATTGTGCTATCATCGATGCAAGTCCGCCGTGACTTGTTACCCTCCCCGTTTATTACATTGGTGACTTGATTGTGTGGCTCTAGGTCTCCTGGGGTTAGTGCCGCTAATTCAGATACTCACAACCCAGATTCCCATAACACTCGCAGATCGCAACAGCATGCTTGTGTAGTGCGAGCCCCCACTCTACAAGTCATTTCTTTGCTTCGTCCGCTGGTTCAAAATTGTCACTTTTTGGGACCTGAGAGTGCAAAATGTGGGTTCTACCGGTAAGTCTTTCAATTTTCTCCTGAACATTGAACCTTCTCATTTCAGCTTCAGAGAAAGCAAAGGGGGAGTTCTTGTCAGCCAACCACGTAAAAGCCATTTTGATTTCAGCGATATAAACTACAAGGAGGAAATACACAAGTCCAATCACCCAATCCCATACGCTTGCAATACCAGTAATGTGAATGTAGTAGATATAATAAATTCCGATAAGGAGGAGTAAAACAGAACCACCTAATCCTGGGCTATAAAGTGTTCGGAGCCTTATATTGGCCACTATACCATGAACAACAAACTCTCCAATACCAAACAACACTGGAGCTAATCCAAGCCATATGACCGTGGGAAAGAACACTGGAATTAAGAAGAACGCATAAGCACCTAAT
>CAYYMO010000126.1:0-9498 GCA_964472955.1 uncultured Methanomicrobia archaeon
CTGTGCACCGAGGACCAGCGCAGGTCATACCTGCTGTTCGATCGGCGGTGTTTGCTGCGATCTTGATGGCGGGTGATGTCCTGCTCGAACCCAAACAAAAGGTGTTCATAAACGTGCCTCAAACTTTGATGGGTAACGCTACCCAACAAATACAAGGACGGCGCGGCCAGATACTTGATATACATTCAGAAGGTGATATGGCTATCATTGTCGGAAAAGCTCCTGTAGCTGAGATGTTTGGATTTGCAGGAGATCTCAGATCTGCCACTGAAGGTCGTGCAATTTGGAGCACAGAACTTTCAGGGTTTGAAGTGCTCACACAAGCTTTACAACCAGAAGTTGTAAAGCAAATTAGGGAGAGAAAAGGTTTAAAAGCGGAACTACCGAAACCACAGGATTTTATAGCGTAAAGGAGGAAAGACAAATGGCGGAAAAGCCTCATATGAATTTAGCAATGATAGGCCACGTCGACCACGGCAAAAGCACTTTGGTCGGAAGACTATTATTTGAGACTGGAAATATAGGTGCACACATAATTGATGCGTACAAGAAGGAAGCCGAAGCGAAGGGCAAAGGATCCTTTGAATTTGCTTGGGTGATGGACTCTCTTAAGGAAGAGCGTGAGAGAGGAGTTACTATTGACGTCGCACACCAACGTTTCGACACAGAAAGTTACTACTTCACCATAGTTGACTGTCCAGGACATAGGGATTTTGTGAAGAACATGATCACGGGGGCATCGCAAGCGGATGCTGCAGTTCTCGTTGTTGCAGCTCCTGATGGTGTCATGGCACAAACAAAGGAACACGTGTTCCTTTCAAAAACGCTTGGGATAAATCAGCTTATCGTGGCTATAAATAAGATGGATGCGGCAAATTATAGCGAGAAGAGGTTTAACGAAGTCAAAGAAGAAGTTGGAAAGCTTCTAAAAACAATTGGTTATAAAGAAGAAGACGTTCAGTATGTCCCTACTTCAGCCTTTAAAGGAGATAACGTGTCGAAGCCAAGCGAAAATATGTCGTGGTATAAGGGCGAGACCTTGCTACAAGAGCTCAATAAGCTTAAGCTTCCAGAAAAGCCCATTAAGCTTCCACTGCGTTTGCCAATTCAAGACGTTTATACAATTTCAGGTATAGGCACAGTGCCGGTTGGTCGTGTTGAAACGGGAATAATGAAGAAAGGGGATAAGGTAATATTTGAGCCTGCAGACGTCCGCGGCGAGATAAAATCTATAGAGATGCACCATGAAGAGATACCCGAAGCAGTTCCCGGAGACAATATAGGATTCAACGTTAGAGGCGTATCGAAGAAAGACATCAAGCGAGGCGATGTCACAGGGCATCAAGACACGCCACCAACTGTTGCACGGGAATTTACTGCTCAAATTGTTGTCCTTCAACATCCCAGTGCAATAACTGCAGGTTATACACCGGTATTCCACGCCCATACGGCTCAAGTAGCATGTACGTTTATTGAGCTTAAAGCTAAAATTGACCCTAGGACTGGACAGGTGAAGCAAGCGAACCCTGATTTCATTAAAGCAGGAGATGCTGCCATTATTCAGGTTAAGCCAACTAAACCTCTTGTTATTGAAAAAGTAAAAGACATACCGCAGCTCGGAAGATTTGCCATCCGAGATATGGGACAAACTATAGCTGCTGGTATGTGCGTAGACATTATGGCGAGATGATAGAAAAGTGATAAGATGCAAAAAGCAAGGATAAGGCTTTCTGGGACTAGTCCAGAACTGCTCGATCAGGTTTGTGACCAAGTTAAGAGCATTGCAGACAAAACCGGAGTCAACATCTCCGGTCCCATCCCACTGCCAACGAAGAAGCTTAAAGTACCAACAAGAAAAAGTCCTGATGGCGAAGGCACCGCTACGTGGGAGCATTGGGAGATGCGCGTGCATAAGCGTCTTATTGATCTTGATGCCGACGAACGTGCGTTGCGGCAGCTTATGAGGATTCAAGTTCCAAGAGACATCCGCATAGAAATAGTACTTGCAGGTTGACTTTATTAGCTACTCGATTGTTTAACACAAAATAGTCGTTTAGATCGCTTTTTTAAGAGTGCAAGCGAAACAAAGCCGAGGTAGCCAAGTGGACTACGGCGCCAGCCTTGAGTGATTCAAAACGTCAACGTAAGCTGGTGAGGCCTTCGCCTCGCAGGGGTTCAAATCCCTTCCTCGGCGCTCATCGTTTACAAATTTCGGACACTTTATCCCACGGCTTTACCATCAAAAGTTGCTTGTTTTGATTGTCAATATTCTTAAGTACGTACTTTAAACCTCGCCTGTCTAGGAAGTTTATGAAGAACTGCTCAAAATAAACTGAGTTGTCAGCATTAAATCTCGTAGCCGAGAGAACAAACGCCATCATGTTTTGACAGAAACGAGAGACAAGCCAATAGTAGTCTTGGTCGGAGATGTGGTACTTTATTTCAGGATTTTCATGTTGCCTTTTATTTTTGAATATCGGCACTAAAATACGACCTTTGCGTTAACTAGCTACAAATTAAGGATTAACTGGGTTACTTAAATCTTTGCCGTCTCATGTTAAGATTTTTTACCACTTTATACAGTTCAAAAGACTTTCGTACTTGTATTTATTAACATTCTTATAGTAAAGCAGCCCCTGTTGAAAATTATCGAGTTGAAATTACGTCGTAACTCTTGACTCTTAAGACAATAGTACAGTCGCTGTTCGTTGAATACATCCGTTAAATAATAAGAAGAAGAAGTAAAATATAAAATTAATAAATTAATATTCGTTTCACATCTTTAACATTTTTTCTAAAGTTTCTTTGTGTTCGTATTCTTTGCTAGTGATATCTTCAAGCGTTTTTCGGAGATCTGTATCGCCATATTCTTCAGCCATTTTAATGACCTTTTCATAGTGTTCTATTGCCTTGTTTTCTGCAGCTAGATCCTGGTTTAACATTTCTGTGACTGTTTTAGCTGTGTACATAGCAGCTGGTTGGGTTGTTGGCATACCTTCATAAGCAACAATCTTCTCCGCGAGGTACTCCATGTGTTCCATCTCATCGCGTGCATTCTTTTCAAGTTGATCCTCTACTGCACTTCTGTAAGGGCCCATAACTGTGTAAGAATGGTTCAAATACTGCAATATGGCACCAATTTCCATACTCAGTGCTTTATTTAATTGGTTAATCAGTTCCTCTTTAGCGACCATGATAATCACCGTAACTACAATACAGTTTATGTTATTATCTCTTTCGCCCGGTTTCTTTGAAATGGCATTTTTATGCTAAAATTTAAATCAAATTAACGCTATTTCTATCTGATTTCGTTAAATGGCGTTAAAAGACGTACACCTAAATGGCATTGATTGTATCCTCTTAGGGTTGTCAGCCTTAATTGCTATTCTTTTTGTATCGGATATTATCGGCACTGACATTTTATTTAACGGTGATGCAAGCTCGGCAAGTTTCCTGTTGAGCGCTCTTCCTCAAAGTCTTGCCGCATTATTTGCGATTTCCTTTTCCGTTTTAATCATAGCTATCGAATTTTCGGCATCGAAATACACGCCAAAAGTATTGCATTTCCTTCTTGAATCGATCTTTAAAGATTTTCAAATTGTTGGGGTCATAACTTTTTTTATTTTGACTATGTTTCTTAGTTTGGCTACTGAAGGCCATATACAGGGGAGCCGGATCTCTAATGAACTAAGAATGCTCACATCTCTCAGCGTAGCCTTAACAGCGTATTGCTTTTTGTTAATTGTAAATTTATTTCGTCGCGTTCCGAAGTTTTTTAATCCAGAAGACATTATCCAAAACCTCAAGTTAAAAATCATAAGTGAACGTAGGTTGAAAGAAAATCAAGAGCATGTAAAAATGTTAGGTGACGTAATTAAAAAAGAGATGATACAACGTAACACCGATGTTGCAACAGATGCTTTAATGGCGCTGCAAGAGGTTGCTATCTATAATTTCCAAAATAACAGAGAAGGTCTTAACGAAGAAGTGTTAGAACAACTGTATGATATATCAAGAGTTTCGCTAAGAATCGATGACGTAAATATGAGTATCGAAGTCGTTCAAGTAATCAATTTAATTTGCGTGACTACCGTTAATGAAGACAGCAAGTACCTTGCTGCGTTTAAATACTTACGGGAAATCGGGATACTTGCCTTCGATTTTTCACAAGGAATCGTGCACACACAGTTGCTTCTCACCGTTTCTCGAATTTTTAAAGATTTAATATCGCACGCTAAAGAAAAAGACCGAAGTGTTCAAGCATTATTTGCAATAATTCAATTCTTTATTTTAGGAAGTTTTTACAATTCTAACCACGAATCTATTGCGAACCATATTATAGGAGATTTAATGTCCGTGTGCTCGCAACGAGAAGTGGAAGCGGCTTACAATGGGGTAATTCAAAAGAAAGAAACTTTAAGACCCTATTTTGGAGGTAAAGATCCAGAAGTAGCTTTTACGGAGTTTTATTCGGCTATGATGTCTGATTAAAGCTTCTATTGTAATTACGTAATTTGAACGTTTGGAACATGACTTTTGTCTGAACATTTAAGGCTATATAATTCAAGCTTCGCTTTGCCGATGGGACATTCGGCTGAATGTTTATCAGACCCACAATGTAAACAAGCATTATCTAAAGCCTTTATCGCATCATCAACTTGATCCAATGAGACCTCTTTTCCACTATATTTCCATTTAGTCAATCGAATAGCACCTTCAATAAATTATTATCAATCATATATTAGCGTAAAAGTATAAAAAAACAGCTAAGACTTCATAACAATTTCCGGCTCTTATCTCATTATTACAAGCAAATTTAAAAGAAGATGTTAACGCTCTATAATGCGACATGAAACCATTAAGTCATTTTCATAAGAATGAATTGATGGATGAGTGCCTCTACGTCAATTATGACAAAGCTAACCCAACTTATGACTTTAAGCTTCGAAAAGTTCTATCGAGCAGTAGAAAGACAAGATGTTGAATCATTCATATTTCTCTGAATACGTAAGTAACTTAATTTTTGTCTTAGAATAAATATCATGCATAAGTAAATCTCCAGTTTTGAGTTTTGTTGGCAGGGTATAAATATTAAAAATAAATATGTATCCAAGATGATTGATCAAATCAGCTTCGTGATCCCGAAGGGAAGTTTGGAGGACCAGACATTAAAATACTTGAAATTAGCTGACTTAGAGGTTAGACGAACGAGCACAAGGGACTACAGTCCAGTTATAAAAGATTTGAGGATCTCTCGTGTAAAGATATTGAGGCCGCAGGAAATTCCCATATATGTGGCAGCCGGATATTTCGACCTCGGCATTACAGGGCTTGATTGGGTGCTCGAAACGGGCAGCAACGTAAAGACAGTTGCTGAACTCCCATACAGTAAGAGAGAGTCAGATAGGGTCAAAATCGTTCTAGCAGTACATGAAAAATCTGATGTTAATTTGCCGGCCGAATTGAAACAAAATAGTAAAGTGTCAACCGAATATCCGAATTTAACAAAAAAATATTTTGCAAGACTCGGCACACCTGTAAATATATTTTTGTCATATGGGGCGACTGAGGCTAAGGTTCCCGACATAATGGATGCCATTGTTGATATAACAGAAACTGGAGAGACCATAAGACGAAGCGGTCTAAAGATAATTGATGTTATACTTGAGTCTTCCACCGTTTTAATTGCAAACGTAAATAGCTATGAGGAAAAGAGGCAATCTATCGAAGAAATAAAGACCCTTATACTAGGCGCTATGGATGCCGAAAAGCGCGTGTTAATAAAGCTAAACATCTCCCAAGAAAAACTTGCAGATGTGATCGCCCTACTCCCGACAATGAAAGCACCTAGCGTATCAAAACTTTATAAAACAAACTATTATGCAGTCGAATCAGTCGTTGAAAAAGAACAGATTAATGAACTAATTCCGAAACTTAAAAGGTTTGGTGCTGAGGATATTCTCGAACTAGCTATTAATAAAATTGTTGATTAGTTTATTTATCGTTTCCTTAAATTATAGCCGAGATCTACCCCCCCATAACCTCATTACAAGTCTTATTGGAGACCAGTACGAAACACCATATAGGAAAATAGTTATGAACTGCTTGATTTCGTTCTTAATGCAGAAGTTTCAAGAAATTCAAAAAAAATTAAAATATAGATCAAAGTATGTGATAACAATCTTGTTTACAATTTTGACATGCTCGCTTGTCGTTTCTGGATGCCTCCGAGAAGAAGCACCATTATCACCAGCTCCTGACATATTAACTATCAAGAGCGTGAGTTTACAGCTTTTGAACAACACGACATATATCACTGGAATAGCAGAAAATGTGGGTAACAAAAGCATTATTGACCTTTATTTAGAAGCAGTGGGATACAATGAGAATAGTACAATACTGAAAAGAGGATATGCGAGCCCCATCAATGGAATTAAACCAATAATCGCACCTGGTGACGAAACTCCCTTCATGATACTGTTATCTGACGTCACTAACGTGAGTATGAATAATTCGGAAAAAACGTCGATTATTGCTATTACATTAAATGCTTCAAAAAATTTAAGAACGGACGCACTCAATCAAAATGAGACCCCTAGTATAACACAAGGCGTTGCGACCAGATCATCTGCGCCATCTTATTATAACAGATCTATTGCCAGTTATAAAATTAAGCCCCATTACACGGAATCAGCTGAGAAGCCATATTCCCTTATTGTCATCAATAATAAAACTATAGATGGAAATCAAAAGCGTACAGTTGCGGGAGAAATCTACAACAACGGAACTAAAGTAATAAACTCATCAGTAGTTGCGGTTGCACTATACAAACGAGATGGTACTGTAATAGGGGTTTTTTTAAATTTTGTGAATGCTCAAATTCCGCCGGCAAAAACTTCAGCGTTTCAAATCGAAATACAAAAAAATGCCTTCCCAATCAATACAAAGGAAATTGCTTTCATTGAACTTTATGCTTATAAAGTAAAGTAATTTACACGCTATAATAATAAAAAAGGCTCAAATTTTACTTATTATCACTTTATTTTCTTCTACTTCGATTCTTACCTCTCCCTCTCTCTCCTTCGTTTTAAATGCTGTTTTACATATCATCAGTGGTATGTGAATATGAATGATCTCCTCATCTCGTGTATAGTTTCCAGTCACTATTTCTTTTGAAACGATTGTTCCCTCAGATTCAGTTAGTTCGATGCCTCCCTCTATGATTTCGATCGATGTACGCCCTGATGATTTCGCAAGAGGAAAGTTTTTTCCAATGCAGAAAGTCTCAATACACTGTGCTGGTATATTGACTTCCGTGTAGTCTTCGCTACACTTGAACTTTGCTTTACCCATCAGCATTGCCAAACCCCTAATGTAGATACATATTTTATTTGAATTATGAGATATAGCGAGATAAATGTATTTGTGTAAAGTGATAAAGAAAGATATATCTTAATTGTTTATTTGTCATATTTATAAAATATTGCTTATTAGTCTTATCAAAAAATTTAATTTCATATGCTGTCATTTCTTTACGCATAAAAACGTAAATATCTGATTTTTAAATCTATTAGTTCTTTGATCGCGACTAGCTAATAAATAATTTTTCATTATACGTGTGTATTTCTATTTTATCTTCAATGCCTTTTGTCTTTTTTATCGCATCGTCTTTTATTCTCTCTTGAATGATCAAAATAAGTTTGTCTATATTCAGACTTGCTATTTTCTTCCACTTTGCAACCATTTCTTCAGTTATGTGGTCTTCAACTTCTACTTCTCCTACCATAGACGGTTCGTTACTCGCTATAAAGGGTTTAAGACTCAACACTTCATAGATTACAAGATCTGGATAAGAGCCTCCCACGCTAACAACTTCGTTACCAGTTGGATTTATCACAACCTTCTGCTTCCTAAAAATCGTCTCTGCAGCTTTCCTTACAATAGAATCATGCAGTTCCTGTAAATTTGGTGTGTTCGGGTTAGGCATATTTAACGAATAGCATCATTCGCATAAATATGTTATCAGCTAAAATTAACATTTTTTGATGACAAGTAATTCTGTAAATGGAAGTCCTCTTCATTTGAGACATTGTATAAATGCACGCAGTTGTTTCGTTAAGAACTTATAAGTGAATAACTAAAAATAAGGATCCGCTTTGCTCAAAGATCTGGTCGCATTTCAACAAGAGATTATCAAAGAGAATAAGAGTGAAAAAGTTAGCTCTCTTCAGAAATCTTAAAAATATGTTGAATTTTCTAACTACTTCCAAAATATGTACTCTTTTTGGATAATAAACAAAATATTTTTACAAAATTTGCAATCGTAGGCGGTTACTAATTGTACATAAGGAATGGCCGATTATCGCACTTGAAAAAACGAATCACCCAAGTCAATAACAGTTTATGCTTATCGTTTATAATCTGTAACAAAATCTTTTTTTTACATACATATATATCTTCAGCTTTAACAACCATATGTATCCTAGAAAGGTGTCCCGTATGCGAATAGATGAAATGAATAAAAAAATTCTTCTAATGCTTCAACAAGATGGTAGAATGACTTACAAGGATATCGCAAAGGCAATAAATAGGTCAGAATCAACAGTGCGAGATAGAATATCTATTATGGAAGATGAAGGAGTCATTAAAGGCTATTCGGCGATTATCGACAAGGAAAAAGTGGGACTAAAGTGCTGTGCAATCGTTTGCGCTAAAATAAATTTAGACGACTTGGAAGCGGTATCTAAAAAATTGCAAGAAATTGATAACGTGTTTCAAATCGATCACGTAAGCGGAGATCATAATTTGCGGTTTACAATCGCAGCAAACGATTACTCGCAACTGAAAAAAATTGTTAACTCTATGTTTTCCCATTCAAACTTGGAAATAACACATCTCGATGTCCTGATGAAAAGCTTGAAGGAATTCGGTCCTATAAAATTGTAGTAGATGTTGTTAGAGCTAACCTCCTCAAACTTCTTTCACATTACTTTAAGGTTGTTTTATTGAGGTAATCTCGGGTTTACAGGAATTAGTAGGGTAAATCCTCGGTGAGTTATGACTCAATTACTAATAAACAAAGTTTAAACTCGTGGACCTTGTCAGCCCCATGGTTAATGCAGGTAAAACCTCTCGACAATATCGAATGCCTCGCGGTATGCGGTACTCTGATCTTGTCGACAGGACAGCGTTTTATTGTAACGAATTTGATCCCCTCTCAGTCGAAAAATGGATGAGCTTCAGAAAAAATACTGTTTTCTCTTTTTTGGTAGGTAAATACACGAAAATATATTTAAAAAAGTTTGAGGACATAAAAGATGACGTGGTCGTTGTTGACGATTATTGTGATATGCAAGGCTTAATAGAGTACATTTTGCATTATTTACCTGAAGGGGTCTATTATGACACGAATTACTACGAGGATTTAGATATCTGCAGAGGATGTCCTCTGTGTTATGATACTCAAAAATGTATTGAATGCAAGCATTATATCGGGCA
>CAYYMO010000127.1:0-2520 GCA_964472955.1 uncultured Methanomicrobia archaeon
CGCTTTCTGTTAATTACCTCCTCTATGTCAGGAGTCATCGCAACGCCTTTCGAATCGGCTATAGCTCTAACCTCTATAAATGGGATATCTTTTACAACTTTGGCAACTCCCTGACCAACAGCGCCGAAGCCGATTATCGAAATTTTTACTATTTGATCATATTTGTGCATTTATCGACCACCGGCCCCAAGTCTGTCGCCTATTGGCTCGATCATCAGCAAATCTTTTTTCTCCGTCACCTCTTTTAGTATTTCAACTGCCTTTTTCAATTCCCCTGTTCCTGTAGCACTTACTGTAATCACAGCAGATGATGGCCCGTCAATTTCTGGCATTGCAAGCGATAGATCCTGCACTTCTGCGTAACCGGTACGATCTATTTGATCAATGGTATCAGTCAAATCAGTGTGAATTACATGCCCTATTAGCAATATACTCACGGTCTCACGAAGCCTAATTTTTCCCATACGGACGATAGTTATGTCACTTCTTTCTAGCCTTCCTCGAAGCTCATCAAGCTTTTTTTCTTCCACCTCAAACACGACAAAGACGGGAATCGTATTTCTGAAGGTTTTTTCGTCGTGGTGATGAACGACACTCATTATATTGCCGCCTAGATCCGATATAGGGGTCAAGACGTGGACAAGTTGCCCTGGCGTGTCTTTTAGCTCCAAGTCCATGGAAATTCTCATTTTCTCACTCCTGACTTTGCATTGTATTAATATGATTAAAGTAATAACTCTTTTCAATTGATTAAAATGTCTGATTATGAAAACCTGATGAAGATAATTAAGCAGCGACATTCGGTTAGAGCGTACAGAGAGGAGGATTTAAGTGATGAAGATTTAAGTAAATTACTTGAAGCAGCACAATTAGCCCCCTCAGCTGGAAACCTCCAAGCACGCGAGTTCATTGTCGTTAGAGATGCCCACACGAAGCACCAGCTTTCTGAGGCAGCGCTCGGACAGTTCTTTATAACAGAGGCTCCACTAGTGCTTGTTGGATGCGCGAATATTGGTCGTTCGAGTCGAAATTATGGTGAGAGAGGTGAGCTATATTCTGTCCAAGATGTTACGATAGCAACCTCTTATATTCAGCTTGCGGCAGAGAGCATGGGACTTTCAACGTGCTGGATTGGAGCTTTTTATGAGGAAAAAGTGAGAAAGGTATTGGAATTACCGCTTGACATACGGCCCGTTTTAATGCTCCCAGTAGGGTATCCTAACGAGGTGCCAATGCCAACAATCAGAATGGATATCAAGCGGTTTACGCACAAAGAGCGATGGAGCTAGATTGTCGACTGGATAAATAACTACAGTCAATGCATATAGCGGTCAGAAATATGAATATTCTTAAACTTCCACAATATATTGTAAAGAATCCAATGAAGATGTAACTGATACCATGAACGAAGTAATAGCAGATGCATGTTCAGAGATAATAAACGGAATTCTAGTAGGCGCTATTACGCGGGAAAATCTGCAGAATGTAAAGATCGATATAGCAAAGCGTTTCAGATTATCCCTCCTCTTAAGCAATTCTCAAATTTATAACGCAGCAGATCCGCCTCAGCGAAAGCTACTTCAAGAGGTCCTTCAGAGAAAACCAGTGAGAACTGCCTCAGGGGTAGCAGTGATTGCGGTTATGACCTCACCACACCCATGTCCACATGGGCGGTGTGTTCCTTGTCCGGGTGGGCCACCTTTCAATACTCCTCAAAGTTACACAGGACTCGAACCAGCCGCAAAGAGAGGGATACAACATGAATATGACCCATATAAACAAGTACGAGCACGACTTGATCAACTGCAACAGATAGGACATCCAATAGATAAAGCTGAATTAATAGTAATGGGGGGCACTTTTACTGCGAGAGAACTTGACTACCAAGAATGGTTTATACGTCGATGTTTGGATGCTATGAATGACTTTCCAAATGAATATACGTTAGGATCTCATTTTCTAGGGAGCGCGCTTAAGCAAAATGAATCAGCCAAAATCAGAAACGTTGGGATAACATTTGAGACTCGCCCCGATTTTTCTCGAATTTACCACGTAGATCGAATGCTTGGACTTGGCGGTACTAAGGTTGAGCTTGGCGTTCAGAGCATCTACGATTCTGTACTTCAAGAAATAACTAGAGGCCATACTGTAGCTGCCTCAATAGAAGCAAATAGAGCTTGTCGGGATAGCGGTCTGAAAGTTGGATTTCATATAATGCCAGGGCTTCCTGGTTCGGACATTGATTCGGACCTGAAGATGTTCAAGGCCATATTTAGAGAAGAACGATTCTGCCCTGATTATCTCAAGATCTACCTCACCCTTGTTACTGAGGGGACGAAGTTACACGAACTATGGGCAATGGGGAAGTACAAGCAGATTGAACTAAACGATGGGATTGAGTTGGTTGCCAGCGTGAAAAGAATGTTGCCAAAATGGGTTAGACTGCAAAGAGTTCAGAGAGATATACCTGCAAACAAGATCATATCGGGAGTTACAAAAGGAAATTTGCGGCAACTTGCG
>CAYYMO010000128.1:0-7177 GCA_964472955.1 uncultured Methanomicrobia archaeon
TAACGACCACACTTGTGAGAAGTTACCTTCAATCACATTGAGGTCGCATTGCGAAAGATCTCAGTTACACTAGCAAAGAACTACTGTTCACAGAGTTCACATTAGAAACGGAAAGCAGCGGTTCTATTATAGCGGGGATGATGAGTCGTATATTCCCAATGTAGGGAACTCGAAACTTCGCTTTTCCCACTATCCATTCCGGTTTTACAGGAAGGACGATTGGTGCTCCGCCAAAAAGCAGTGGCTGATCATAATCAAGATTGTGGTCACCCTTTGTGATGTATCCAGATTGTGTCGCCTTCTGACCGTTAGGAAGAGGGTCTCCGACATTTACCCAGTACATTGCCCGGTGTATGATTGGCGTTTTGTTGTTATCACCATTCGGCTTGTAGACAATAACATCTCCGTAATTACCAAATGTGCTGTGGTTCATGGATTTTCCTGCTTGGTAGGTCACGATATCCGTTGACTTTTGAATGAATACGATATCCCCGATGTTGATATGGGGCTCCATACTTCCAGATTCGACAGCGACAAATGGCGTAAATGTTCCTGAATAACTATAGACTATTGAAGCTAGTACTCCGACGATAATGAGGACAAACAAGATGTCGCGGGCAAGACCCACCCAGTAATTGTCACTTTTCAAAAACTTGTAGATACGTCCTTTAGTCGAGTTTGGCATTTGAGTACCTCGTGTAGTGAACAGCCTGAATACACACAGATTCGTTATAAATATATGTTAAGACGATACATGACTTAACGTAGTATTCATATATATTATTCGTATAACGATATTGCTTGCGAGGGGGCGCGTAAGCAATTGAACTGTCAGTAATTTTCGCGTAGTCAACTAATAAAAGATTATACGAAAAGTTAGAGCACGAAGCACAGCCAGTTTCCATGCGTATGCGGCCACTATATATGTTTTCGGGTCGTATCCCTCTATGATTAGGACCGATATAATCCAGAAATTCAACAATGCCGGCACAGGGTTTTTAGTCGACCCGAACGCTATCGCAATGATTCAAGCGTACGACATTCCGTACCACTTGATAGATGAAATCCTGAAAGTCTTAGACGATTCTGTGGTCGTCATCGAGCCCTCACATGTAACCAAGGCGGAAGAGTCACTTAAAGCGAGAGAGCAAAAAGTAATAGATTCGAAGCTTTGGAGCTTAGATCCTGGTGATGGAATAGGCGCGGACGCCGAACCTGAACCAACTGATAAGACACAACTCTCTGGCATACCAGGATTTTCGCGGCCCATTCCTTATCCGATAACAGTTCTCGCCGATATAACAGAGAACTCAACATGCGTCGGCACTTACGAGGAATTCGTGAGGTATTTCAGGAACAGATATGATAGACTAAGCGAAATTATCAAAAAGAGGCTCCCAGCGAGGCCAATAGAAAGCCTCACATACCGCACTAAAAAGCGTGGAAGTTGGCTTGGCGAGGATTTTGCAAAAGGTGAAAAGCTATCGATCATAGGGCTTGTGAGCGACATACGGGATACAGTAAACGGCCACCGTATCATTACGCTTGAGGATCCCTCCGGGTACTTTAATGCAATCGCATTGAAGGGCAAGGACGCATACGAATCTGCCACTCACGTGATTTACGATGAAGTTATCGGCGTCACGGGATCAGTGTCATCGGACGGCAATGTGCTTTTCATTGATAGTATAACGTGGCCTGACGTGCCACCTCGAAACGAACCCCGCCGGGCAGAGGATGAGGTATGTGCAGTCCTTATGTCGGACGTGCACGTCGGCAGCAAGACCTTTTTGACGGATGCCTGGCAGCGTTTTGCTGAGTGGATATCTTATGGTGAAGACGAGAAGGCACGTCAAGTTGCGTATATACTCGTAGCGGGAGACCTCGTCGACGGGATAGGGGTCTTCCCAAATCAAGAGGATGAACTTGTCATAGACGACATCAACGATCAATACGACGAGGCAGCTGCACTTTTTGACATGCTTCCGTCTGAATTGTCGATAATAATAGCTCCGGGAAACCACGACGCCGTAAGGCAGGCAGAACCGCAACCCGCGATTTTACGCGATTACATAAAGAGTTTCGGTTCGAATGTCAAATTTGTAGGAAACCCAGCACTAATCGAAATTCATGGGGTGAAGACACTCTTGTATCATGGAAAATCATTAGATGATATCATAGCCACCATCCCTGGTACGTCGTATAGTGAGCCGGACAAGGCAATGACAGAAATGCTGAAACGACGGCATCTTTCGCCTACGTATGGAAATAGAGTTTCAATTGCGCCTGAAAATATCGATCACTTCGTAATCGAGACGATTCCGGATATCCTCCACAGTGGACACGTCCACACCATTGGGGCTTCGAAGTATATGGGCGTCACGGTCGTGAATTCAGGCGCGTGGCAGGGGCAGACAAAATTCCAGAAGTCACAGAACATAAATCCCCGACCGGGAATCGTGCCTGTCTGCAACCTCAAGACTATGGATGTATCGTTTGTAAATTTCGCTGAAACGCACGAATCATGTGAAAAAGAACTGCTCGTTTAACGTTTAGTGCAAGGTAACATCTACAACAGCCATAAAAAAGACGAGATCCGCTGATTGGCGTAACCTATATAACATATAACTAAAAATGCTCTCTCGTATTTCCTTACGTATATTGAAATAGATGGGGTCAAAATGATCAAAAAACTCATACCAGTCCTTATTTCTGCAGTAATGGTGCTGTCTACGATCACAGTTCTCGCAGCTCCAACAAAGGCACAAATTTTTGGCGATAAGTCCGCCCCGTACGGGTCAATTCAGGCGGCAATCGACGCGGCTGAGCCAGGAAAAACGATCACAATCGGCGATGGACAAACAGTGGAGAACGTTGTAGTAAACAAAGCGCTCACGATCACGTCGGTACACGGCCCCGCAAAGAGCACGATATACGCAAATGATCCTTCATCCCCGGTCTTTACCGTTACCGCGCCCAACGTGAAAATTAATGGTTTCACCATAGAAAATGGCGCAAATCGAGGGTCGGCTGGAGTATTTTTAAATAATGTCGTCAATTGCGAAGTCTCGGGTAATGTCTTTGACCACGACTGGTTTGGCGTGCATCTCGCCTCATCGCACTGTACGGTGACTGGCAACTATGCGACAAAGAATGGCTATGCCATCTATCTCGGTGCGGCTGACAGCAATATAATTAGCTCCAATTCGGTTTCAGGAAACGGTTATGGAGTTTACGTGGACACCGGCAATGGTAATACGATCGATCATAATGTCGCAAACAACAACATTGGTAGCGCTTTATACCCCATCTATGAAACGAAAGGCGACGGCATTTGGATGATTAACGCGAACTCCAACACTATATATTCCAATACACTGAGTTCCAATGACGCGATAGGGATGACGTTATACAAATCCTCAAACAATGTCGTTTACAACAACAGAATGGAATCGAATGTGTGGTGGGGGGTAAGGATTCGTGAATCGTCAGGCAATATCGTCTCGCGCAACACTATTGCTTCGAACGGAATATTTAACCTCAACTTAGTCGAAGCCTACAACAACCGGATATACCTTAACAACTTCATCAACCAAAATAACAACTTTATAGGTACGAACAGCTTCTCAACGCCTGAGAAAATGACATATGTCTACAACGGTAAGCAGTTTGTAAACTACCTCGGCAACCATTGGAGTGGCTATTCGGGAACTGATACGAATCAAAATGGAGTGGGGACCACTCCTTACTTTTACGACAATTACCCGCTCATAACGTTAGCAGAGAATTATCATATTGTAACAGGGCCTTCTCCATCGCCCTCTCCCTCTCCCTCTCTTCCATCGACTCCGTCTGTATCGATAACCAAAGCCCAGTTGGTGCCGGGTGATCCAACGCGCTTTGAATGGGTTATCGCTAATACAGGTGGTTCAGATGCCGGGGTGGCGCCTATTGCGATGCTCTACAAGCCGGCTAATACCACATCTGGATACGAGTCGTTGGGCAACGTCACAGGCTCTTACATATCCGATGGAACAACCGTCACTAACATAACCCCTTATCAAGGGTACGGCTGGGCAAAAGTTCCAGCAAATGGAGTTATAACGGTTTACTCAGCGGCGGCAGTTCCGCTTGATGCAAAATGGGCAGCGTACAATATCGCGGTCTATGATAACAATGGCGGGATCTACTGGTATTTTCCGAATTGGGATAAACACTCTGTGCTAAGATGAAGATGGTATCATCTCTTCTCCCTTCGGTTTTTCTACGTGCTCTTTTTGGGGGATACCGTGTTTAATGCAAGAAGAATTTGACAACTTTTACTTCAGTCAGATGCAGTAGACAATGGAAGATAAAGCCTCATGAATAGCAATTTAAATCGATGCTATTATGTACAGCGTCCGTTTTTTATTTAACATTTAGTTAGT
This sequence comes from uncultured Methanomicrobia archaeon, assembly GCA_964472955.1. GTDB lineage: Archaea > Halobacteriota > Bog-38 > Methanoflorentales > Methanoflorentaceae > DASPRZ01. The sequence goes on from CAYYMO010000128.1 coordinate 4,428, forward strand.
TTAGTTAACTATTTTAACAACCTAGTATTTTAGTTGATCAAAAGTCTAGTCCCACATTGGCTAAACGATTGCAGCAGATAGGGATAGACGCTCTCTTACCAATTAAAATAAGCTCGAGTAATGCAACACGGAACGTGTCGAAAATGATGGCAATTACCGCTCTTACGCTCCCAGATGCTTGGTATAAGACAGTGAGACATATAATGGAATACGGAGACGTCGTGAATACCGAATATGGAATCAAAGCGCGTCAGATTTTGCTTGGAGCAATTCAAATTGACAGCCCGAAAGAGGGGTGGCATAAAGGCGACGCGTTTTGTACAAAGGCAAGAATTGAGGAGTACAAGAAGCAATTCGACAGGGAGTATCTGCACCAACACGCCTTTGAGTATACCTATCTCGAGAGACTCGTTGAAGGTCATGGTGTTGATCAACTCGAGTGGATGCGGGAGCAATTAGCCGCAAAGAGAACTGACTCAAAGCGCATTCAAGCGATAACGTGGATCCCTAAAATTGACTGTTTTAAGGAGGAGAATCAGCCGTGTTTTCAACGAATGTGGGTGTACGTACATCCCACTAACAGGCTTGATGTCCATATAATGTATCGGAGTTGGGACATATTCCAGGCGTATGAGGCAAATATTAACGCATTTTTGTCTCTCATCAAAAAAGAGCTGCTCACGCCGACTGGTCTTAGGATGGGCGTACTCTGTACGGTAGGAAATTCGATGCACATTTACGAGTACAATTGGGAAGAGGCGCAGCGAGTGATAGACAAGTACAAGAAGTGACAAATCTGTTTCTTGATGGTCTGTATTCAAGGACTGTAAATGTGAGTGAAAGACAAGGCAGCGTCTTTAGGGCTTAGGCGGCCTCGTCGTTTCTGTACACACAGGTGATGAAAGATATGTTCAGGCAGACAAGAGAGTAGATTGCACCCGCGATAACAAGTTTGACATCCTAAATCAATACCGCTGTTGCATTAGCCTCCTAACTCGATACGGACAATATCTTTTACGGGCGGGCAAATAGCATCAAAATTCTTAAGACAATAATTGGCCGGCGGAAAAGAGTATAGAAGATATGAAAAAGTCACTAAAAAATATGAGTTCAATTTAGAACAGATAAAGTCTGACTGCATATTTGAATAAAGCTAAAGTGGGGATTGAAATAAACCCCCACCTTTTTGTCATTCTACTACATATCTTAAGTGATCATTTCGACATTTATAGGGCTTATAGAGCCTCTTTCAATTTCTGAATTACAACTTCACAAACCCTAACAAATAGCCATCAGGCTTTTTGACTATTTTCTCGACTTCGTAACTGGATGCTATATCTTTTGCACACTCTAGAGAATCAGACAACTGATAGGCTGTTTTGTGCCCTATGGACTGAGGAGTAAGCTTAACTAAATTACGAAATTGCTACGTATTTGACGATTATTATGCTAATACACTATTAACACCATCACGTTACTCGCCGTGGGCGCGTAATCACTGTCACCATCGTAGATTGCCCTGAGGATGTAGTACCCTTTGGTTGTGGGAGTTACACTCCCCGCGAAATATCCCGCGTCCTTGTCTGTCAACGTTTGGAGGGTGCTGATTTTATTCCAAGTTGTCCCGTCATAACTCAACTGTTGAATCGTTATCGTTGCGCCTCCGATGTAGTGTAAATTGCTCTGCTCGCCTGTTGCCAGAGCACCATAGAGGGTGACCGGTGTGTTGACTGCTATTGTGTAATTGCTAAGTGTGAGCGCGAGCTTGGGCTTCTCCTTGTCTGATGCACCCATTACGTAACTGCTATGAGTATCGGTCGTCTGTTTGTTTGCTGCAGCTACGTTAGCAAAAATTGTCGCTGTACCGAGAACAGCAATTAGGAACGTCGCTAATATTACTGTTTGTCTTTTCATGTGTTTTTCTCACCTCCTTTATTGGCCTCAGTTAAACTGATAAGTTTTAATAATAATTTTTTAAAACACGTAACAACGTGAGAGAGAATAAAACTGACGCTATTTGTTAGCGTCAAACGTATAGTTTGGAGTTATGTGTCAATGATGATATGCGGCATTCTCATCTTACGTCTGTAATATGCATCAAAATCGCGCAAAGTTTTATGTGTGACACAACTTTTGTGATACAAATTTTATTTGTGAGACAAAGCTTTATTTGAGATAAGAAGAAAAAGCTTTATTTGTGAGAAGAACTTTAATCTTCTATTAGTATGGAGAACCTCTGATTGAGGAAAAATCCTAAAAAAAGAATTGGTGGTGAATCTTATAATATGAAAACCAAAAAAGCGATAATAAGTTTATCGGTCATAGTGATACTAGCTATTTGCATGTCCACTAATGTTGCCGGCTTCCTGCCTGTGCCAGTGCCAGTGCCTGTGCCTGTGCCAGTGCCAGTGCCTGCGCCAGTGCCAGTACCTGCGCCGCTGCCTGTGCCATTACCTGCACCAGTGCCAGTACCGGTACCTGCGCCGCTGCCTGTGCCATTACCTGCACCAGTGCCAGTACCAGTGCCAGTGCCAGTACCTCTGCCTGTGCCATTACCTGCACCTCTGCCAGTGCCAGTACCAGCGCCTGTGCCATTACCTGCACCAGTGCCAGTACCAGTACCTCTGCCTGTGCCATTACCTGCGCCGCTGCCAGTGCCAGTACCAGCGCCTGTGCCATTACCTGCACCAGTGCCAGTACCAGTACCTGTGCCGGTGCCATTACCTGCGCCAGTGCCAGTGCCAGTACCA
>CAYYMO010000129.1:0-3811 GCA_964472955.1 uncultured Methanomicrobia archaeon
AAGAACCAATAGGTGTGTCCCGGTTTTACTTCTGCCCAACCATACCCGTATGAAATTGACGTTCTGCCGAAGGACCCCGTCGTCAAATCATACGCGTAATAGGCTTTCGGCATACCCAGATATACGTACCCCGGCTGGGTAGTCGTTTGTGCAAATAATCCTGCAACTGGTGCAACAGCACCATACCCTGAACCAGTGTACGTTATTTCCCACATCAAATACGCTGGTGCAGAGGGTACGAGTCCAACGTTTCTCACAGATATAACTGAAGTTGAACCCTCGAATGACGTTGCAGGGTAGAATTTCTGTAATTGTGAGACAATTGTTTCAAACCCCAGTCTCTTGTAGTCGTTGAGCGTCGGACCGACATCGAACCACACGCAGAAATGAGTGAACCCCACGTTTGCAGAGTAACTCCAATCAAAGAGGCCCTTGTAGGTCTCAAATCTGCAGCAGTCGTTATTTTGTTCCCACACTCCAGCAAGTATACCTTGCCCTTTTCCAGCATTATATGACTGAACAGCCCCCTGCTGAATGTAGGGTATCTCTTCTTTGTAATAAGTTTCCCACGATACTTCGGTAGTAAATGGTTGAACATGGAAATCTTCCCATATTCCGCACTTATCGCAGTTATAAAAGGTAAATTTGGTAAAATAGTTCTTTAAGCAGTCGAGGTCTCCTTTTCTTCCTCCTTCTGAGGCTACATGTGTCCATCCAGTATTTTTCCATATGGCAAAAGCGTAACGAAACTTATCGATAGGAACAGATGCCAATCTGCCTCCCCCCCATATGAGGGGTGAAATGTCTAGTATCGGATACATTCCCATTTGTTGTATTTTGTGCAGTTCTTTATCATAAGGTGCATCGTCGTTAGCAATGAGAACTACTGTCGTGAAACCTCTTTCTTTAAAGTACTCTAACGTGCCGTCCCAGATCATCTGAGGGGGAAGTCCCACTCGATATTCGATGGGTCGTGGATAGGCAGTCGCTGCGGCTGTTTTGTACGTCATTCCGACTGAGGCACTTATTATAAGTGGTGCTAGTAACAATGCTGCGAGAAGTCTCCCCTTCATTTGCCTATCTCTTTGATTTTGTAAGATGTCACAGTAATGAGCTAGAATTCGTAAACTTAAGTCTATGACATACGAAGTTACATCATAACACTTTAACTAATCTCTTCTGACCGTATATGTATAATAAATAATTTTTGGCTTAGTCCATATTTAACGATATCTAATCGGTCGAGATCTATACTTACATTAAACGTCATTTACATCGTTTATTTTTCCTTCAAAAGCAAATTTTACGATTATGCCACTTACCTGACGCTGTTTATCTCTTTCAGGTTTTTTGAAAAGATTTATAAGCTTGTTCATCTAACAAGCATAGTTGTTTAGGTGGCAGCAGATTTGGAAAATTATTGCGAGATGAAAGTTAGACATCCAAAAAAGAAAAGGGCCCGACATACCACAACAGGTAGAACACTTTTAATTTTAAGGAGGCTACATTCTGAACAGCCTTTTTAGCAAGCACATTGTTGAATCAGAACTTCTTAGTCCTGCGGATAATTTTAATTTAGAAAAACAAAAAATAGAATATCGAAAAGAGCTTTTAACAGGTCGCCGATGTAGGATTAACGTTAAACGGTCAGAGCGGAAAAAACAAGTTCAAACAGGCAGGGGCTACTCGGACCTCATTGAAGTTAGCGCAAAGAACTGCTATTTTTGTCCAAACAATATTAAGACTACAACGCCTATGTTCCCCTCGTATCTCGTACCCGAGGGACGTATAAAACTCGGCGAGACCACCGTATTTCCGAACCTCTTTCCTTTTGCTAAATACCACGCTGTGGCAACAGTAACAAAAGAGCATTTTTTAAATTTGGACGAATTCACGCTTAAACAGCTCTCTGATACTTTTCATGCGAGTGTACAGTACTTTAATGCAGTAAAATCTGTTGATGAGGCGGCAATTTATCCGATTCTTAGCATGAATTTTTTGCCACCCGCAGGTGCGAGCGTTATTCACCCACACGTACAGCTCACTGTTGATTCAGAGCCGACGAATATGACGTGGACCTACCTCATGATGAGTAAGAATTATTACAAAAAGTACAAGAAAAATTATTGGCGCACACTACTAGAATACGAACTTCGTGAAGACGAACGTTTTCTTGGTAAGATAGGACAGGTTTCGTGGATTACAAGCTTTGTACCACTCGGAAATGATGAAATATGTGCTATTTTCGACACGCCGTCATCACTTTTTGACCTTGATGATGAATTAATAGTGGACTTTAGCAAGGGACTTAAACGGGTCTTCACCGCGTATTCACAATATGGAGTGCACAGTTTCAACCTCAGCACCTTCTCCGCTCCAAGTCAAGATGAGAGTTTCAATCTCATTGTTCGGATTATTGCCCGGCCATACCCACAAAACTATTATAATAACGATGCTGGCTATATGGAAAGGTTGCATGAAGAAGTAATAGTCGAGTCCATGCCGGAAAAAGTTGCATCCGATATGAAACAATATTTTGGGTGATGCCACTCGTCTATTGTATAATTTTCATATCGTCAAGAGACCGTAAACCAAGTTTCTGCGATGATTTAATAATTCCTACTGCGCCCTCTATGAAAAACGCCGGGATCTCTTTTATTCCGTGTTTATTAGCAAGGTACGCTCTATGATGGCCATCAATGATGTAGACTCGTTTGCCGCTTTTTGCAACGATAATGGAATAAATAATCCCTCGCTTGAACTCCTCGTTTCGACGTTGCAGTTCTGATGCTTCTAACAACTTTTGCGTGGGGATGAGTTGAGCAACTAAAACTCGTGCGTGACCAACTTTTGCATTCGGATGCAGCCGCTGAAAAAAAGTGAATATCTTCTCCACATTTTCTGATATAATGTTTTCAACAATTGCGCGCAACATGTCAGTTCCCGTGACTATGCCAACTACTTTACCTTTGCTCACAACAGGCATATGGTGTATATGGTTGTAGGCCATGACTCCGGCAACGCTCACGATGTCATCATCTGGGGATGCTGTTACTGGATTTTTCGTCATTATTGAGCCTAATTTCTCAGTCACTTTTACATCAACAAGATCTGCTACGGTAATAATCCCAACAAGTGTATCATTTTCTAGTATTGGAAAGCCATTATGTCCAGTCTTTTTTAGGATACTCAGCGCATTTTCGACAGTTGTTTCCTGCGTTAAAAAAATTACAGGACAAGACATGTACTCTTTTACATATACCACTTATCACACCACAATGTTGGAAGATATAACAAATGTTCGAAGTGGCCTAATACCTCACAATTGCTTTCGGCAACATTTGATAGTAAAACTTATTATCAAATAGTCATCGTTGTTTTTGCCTTTACCCCATATTGTACTCTGTCTATCGCATTTTCGTAAACTAGTGTGTGCTTTTTTGCGATATTCTCCCACACGATATAATTTGCTACGTACCCTTTCGCGTGTTCTCTGTAAGTTTCTAAAATTAAGTCGCTGGTAAGAAGGATCGTTATTGACTTCCGTAGTTCATCAAGATCGTCGACTGGAACAGCGATCCCGGCTCCACTTGCCTCAATTTCTGCTTTTAGTCCTTCCAATGACGTCACGACTGCTGGCTTATTCAATGCAAAGGCATGAGCTAAGTTTCCGCTCTGCGAAGCATGTTTATACGGTAATACAACGAAATCAGCAGCTGATACGATAGCATCATAAGTATCTGGATCAAATGCGCCAATTATCACTTTGATGTTATCTTTTGCTGGTGAATTGTTAATTTCCTTTATGAGC
>CAYYMO010000130.1:0-6329 GCA_964472955.1 uncultured Methanomicrobia archaeon
TTAATGGATGTTGATGGAATCAATTCACAACGCTTAATAACCACTCACTTTCACTCACTTTCAATTAACACCCCATACAAGTCACGATAAAGCTACAATTTTGACGCACGATGATTTACTTGCTCCTCCTCGTTACAACTGGTAATGCGTTGTAATGAAAAGTTGGGAAACGTGTGCGTTTATAAACGTGTTTCCATTCTCACTGTATCTCTCCACAGCGCCGTCGAATTCATGTTATCGTTGGTTTTTGTGGTTGTGGCTTTCGGCGTAGGGAGTATACTGCACCTCGGATATTCATGTTCATATTACACACGGCTGTTTCGTTGATGGTGCGGGTGTTAGCGTATCTTAATTGGTTTCGTAAAAGGCATGCTCCGTCATCAGCAATTCGTTTTTTAAATGTGTAACAGCGAGATAGAAAGTATAAATAAATGATATTCCCGTTATTTTCAGCGGTTTTTGTTCATTTTAGCGATTTTGTTGCCTACACATATTATTTTTCCAGTACGGATGTTATCGGATACGCGCGCGTATCAACGTGGCACTTGCCTAGTTTATTACTTGCGTCCCTGTTACTCACACAATCATTAAAGTCGACTATAACAATTTATCTCAATTTTGTCTCATTACATCTCATGAAAATAAAAGAAAGCCAAGTGCGACTTATTCATTACGTGAAATCACTGTGTTATATGCACGCTGCTTGTCTTTGTCAGCATAAGCCATAGAGATGACCAATTAATTCTTAAAAATCTGGTCTTCAAGTCGTTTGCGTCATTAAGTGAACAATGTTCATATAATTAACGATTGTTAAGTGAGCAGGCGTCACCATGAGTCAATAAAGCAAGTTTCTTTACGTGTATTTGTTTGTGCTCTCTTTTTCGTGCATGTACACGTTTCTTTATGTCACACTGCTGTAGGCTAGATAGGATAGATCACTTTTTGAAATCGTTGTTTTTTCGATGCGATGTGTTCATTTTTTAAATTTAAAATGAGTCGCATGTTGCATTGCATAGCAAAAGTCAACTATCCTAGTGGGGCAGGGGCACGGGCAGGGGCATTTGCACCAACCCCATCAGCTGTATTCCATATATTGGTAAAAGCATTAGTGGTAGAAACAACAACTCAAATAACATCTCGACTCACCTCCAGCTATTTTCATATTTGTTAATATAGTTACGACTACTAAAAATACTTAATCTAGACTTTTAGTGTCTATTTTTATTTTGCGGCGTTGTAAAAAAAGTTCAGCGAGTCTCCGAATAAAATGCCAGTACGTTTTACCTTAAAAGCGTCGACACCACGCATTATTATAGTCGATTATAACAATCTCTCTTAATTTGAAATGACTAAAGAGCGAACGCTCCTCATGGAAATCTCCGGGGCTGGCGCTTTGCGAGTTGAGTGTTCCACGTGAAATTTTTATATACTTGTTCATCCTGTTAACTGAGTGTATCGAACTGTCTCACTAAACTAGTTCGTGAACGTAATATTGACAAAAGGAGGTGAAGAAAATGCTGCTGTTACTAAATATTCCTCTTTCGTTATTAGGATTAATTCCTGGATCACTTATCTTAACAGGCCCGACCCAACTGGTGATTAATTTATTAACAATCAGTGTGGGGTACCTGCTGGTTGAAGCGTTCCCCGATAAAGCTATGCCGATATGGACGGCTATATTCTTTTAGTAGCATTTACGACAACAATTGTAGAATCAAAAAATTCGTGGGATACACCTATTTTCATTTACTCTGAAAATGAACTATGTTATTCTATAGAGTGTGTGTAACATTAAAGGACTAAGTTTGGTGTTTATCTCAAGAATATGATAGCTCATTATGTTGAACGGCTGTGCGGTTAATTACACACGTCTTGGCAATGTTAAGGTATTGCTTTATAACGCGATTCCTCTATTAAGTAGTTGAAGCAAGCCAGCGTGAAAGAATTATAGCGATAGACTAGTTAGTAAATTGAACGTTGAGCTAAAAACAGAGTGCATTTCTTATTATTAAACCGAATTTTAACACTTTCACGGAAGTTGCTTTGGATAACGCACTAATATTCAACTAATATTCACTCATGTGAGTTTACGATATGGACAAAACAAGCCAACCTTTTGTATGGTGTGTCTTCATTTATTCGATGCATGCCCGGATCCAGGAAGTCGCGGACTTAGTGATACAATTGATGCGCGGCACAAGTGGAACGTGCGGAAGTGCGATGAATTTGAGCCCTTCGACCCATAAACTTTCTTAAATGTGCCTGATTCCTATGCTCCCACCACGGATGTCACATCCTGAAAGGGCCTTTGCGGCACTTTGGATGTACAATTAGATACAAGGATGCATAAAAAATTACTACGAGATATAAAAAACTACAAAAACAACTTCCCAATTTGGTCTTCAATTATCAATATCTTATCATTTTGAGCGAATTGCTGTTGAGTTTCAGTTTTACTTTCCTCTCATGTTGTTATATTTTAAAAGTCATATTCAAACAATTCATTCAGCCACGCAATTGCCATAGGTACCCAGTAGTGAATTCTTTTGGGGTATGCTCTGCCATAGCAAGAAAGAGAATCAGAGGTTGACAGACCATGCTCTCCTTCATTGAATAAATGATACTCACAGTTAACGTTGTGCTTTATTAAAGTTGCAACATATTCAATGGTTTCGATTGGCAACATTATCTTATCTCCCATTGTATGGAATAGATATGTTGGAGGAGTAAATTCACTGATAAGCGCCAACGGATCTAAATGCGGTGCATATTCTTCGATCATGGCTCCCACTGGTGGGATATTCTTATCCTGATCATGGAGCCGTTCAGTAAATGGTTTTAGGTTAACCAAAGGGTACCCTAAGAGCACGGCATTGGGTCTCATTTCTACCGCATGTAGTCCTGTTAAATCCTCTAATGATTTTTGATGCCAACTGGAGCCTAACAATGATGCCAGATGACCTCCCGCTGAAAACCCAATAACAGCAATTTTGTTTGCATCTACTCTATACTCTTCACTCCAGTTACGAATATGTGAACAGGCTTTAGCAATCTCAACGATAGGGGTCGGATATGCTGAAGCTTCTCCACAATGGTATTTTAGAACAAAGGCTTGGTATCCCGCCTTATTAAAGGTAAGACTCACAGGGTCTCCCTCACGACTTGAGCAGTAGCTGTAACCACCACCAGGTATTATTAAAATGGCTGGGCGTTTTTTAGGCGTCCAATCTTTTCCACTTTCCGGCGGTCCTTCAAACAAGTAAGCCGTTAAATTGGCAACTTCATCGTCAGACAAATAAACGACTTCTTTTTTCATTTTTCCTTCTCCTTGGATAATTTTTGTCGGTTCATATATGTGAATAGGTGTTTCTAGACGATATACAAGCAACCAAATTGAGAGCGTTGGGTTCTTAATCACTTTTCGTGCTTCAATTACAAGTCTGAAATCCTCGAGATAATACCGGTGTTGCATTAGTCGCGAAATTCTATACGGACATCATCTTTTACGAGCTCATTGTTTTTTGGTTTTCCTACTGTGCAGTCGACGTTACACTTCCGGGAGTTACAGCACTAAAATTACTGCCGCCTTATCATGCGCGTTGCCGTTTGATACTGGTCAGTAGTCGTCCAAGGTGTGTATGGCTGCGAGCAGTAGCTTATTAACTGATGAGTCCTCACTAATCAAGGAGGTACTATTATGAATTTCGAAGAGTGTATACAGTTTGCAACCGAGCACCCCACCTGTTCTATCGCAACGGTCGACGGCGACCAGCCACGAGTGCGGATGTTTGGCTTGTGGTTCGCTGATAAAGATGGCTTTTACTTCGGGACCCCGAAGACGGGCAACACATGCCAGCAACTTATGGTGAACCCGAAAGTCGAGTTGTGTTTTTACGTCCCACCAGATACTTTATCCGGACAAGGGGCACCGATGGACTTGGGAAAGGTGATGCGCGCTTCGGGAACAGTCGAGTTCCTTGATGATGAGAGTCTTAAGCAGCGAATGCTTGCGGAGCGACCGTTCTTGGAACCCTTTATTGAAAACACTGCCATAATCCGTGTGCAGAAGGGCGAGGCGTGGTTCTGGACGTCTATGGATCTTATGAGTGACTCGGCAACTGAACGAGTTCGTTTCTGAATTAAGATAACGAGCGTCCAGCTAGGTCTTGGTAAAGTATGTGAGCGCTTTAGCGAAGGCAAGACAAGCATCCTGCTTTTAGAATCTTCGCTTTAATATTTATTTTTTTAAAATAGACTAGCGTAACATTCCAAGTGGGTCTAGCTAACAGTACTACTAGCTATTTTCCGGAAGGTTCCTGCTGCTTTTTCACTCCAGTATATCGTTTTGTTAGACGGACCTATCGTTCTTGCATTTGATGTAAGTGGACAATTCATCTTCTGCGAATGATAACTGGAGTTCTCCAAGACCGTTATGCGGGGGATTATCGAGTCAAGGTCGGACTAATGACAAGTTATATTCCTAAATTATTTGCATTATTTGGTTCATCTTATAATTGTTTGTAGCATCTGTGACATTGCTTTTTGCTGTATTTCTTCCAGCGGTACCGCGTGATAAGCGGGTGCATAAGACCTACCCCCCATCGCTGTGATGTGTGACGATTTTTCCACACGAATGAGGCCGATGTGTGCCATGTAGCGAAGTCGTTTTACTATAGATTTCTGTTTGTACTTGTCTCTGAACTGCTTATCGTTTGCAAGCTCTTTTATTGTCATTCCATGCTTAGAAAATGAGATCGTGTTAAGTATATTCAGTGAAATAGGATCTAACAATTCGTTATGATCAATTATTTTCTCTAAACTTGTCATGCAATAACACCTCTTTCATTTCTTTTCGGGCGTTCATCTTCATAACCTCTTTCATTTTGTTTCGGGCGTTCATCTTCATTTGATGAAATGGAACCATAGAACCTAGAAAAGCCACATAAAATCCTTTGAAATTGTAACGTATACTGTAAATAAACTGCATACCCGCTCACTGATTTAATCAGGGTTGGGTATTTTTCAATGCGTTAAGCGCTACGGATCCTCAAAAAGAACACTTTATATCCTGCCAAATGTTGGAAGGAGGTGATCAACTCACCATTTCTCGTAAATCCGTATCTCTTCTTTATGAGGTTACAGACCTGTAGCCATTATGCGGCCTCCCGGATGTGCAGTGCGAAGGGGCCCGACTTAACAGCCCTGAACATCTCTGAATAAACCCGCTTCAACTCTCACACATCAACGCAAAAAAGAGCAGTTGCCTCTTCATTTCGTGGAGCCGGTAAGGTGTCTTATGGTTTAGCAAAATCGTTCGTAGTTCTTTTGGCGCTCCTCTTCTCCTGATGTGTCGATTGATTTATTCGTAGATTTCCTCCATATTTTTAAATCGATCGTAGACGTCCTTCTTATTATGTACGAATTCTGATTTTAACTTACAACTCTCCCTTTCAACTTTAACCGTGATATCATAAAGCCGTATAAGTTCTGAAGGTTTCAACGCAGTTAGGTCCAAAGACATCAGCTGCTCATATACTTTTTTCTGAATATAGTGAGACTGCTGGATGTGTCGATCCGTCATTGTAAGCACATTTTCTATATACTGCCGTTCCATGAGCTTTTGAGTGTGGACATCCCATGCGTTTGCCCGAGCTCTCCAATTATACGTACTACTCCATTTCTCGAACTGTTTCACATACCCTTTATCCTTGCCGAGAACATTCGTTACGTTCTGTAACGAGCGATACGGCCCGGCGTTTAAATAGAAGCGGAACGCGTAGTATGCTTTGCCCGGTTCTTCGGGTAGTTGTAGCCACGCTTCGACGTCTGGCACGTCATCTGCTTGATCCATTATTTCACTTTGTAATTGTTCCGAGGTTTCGTTTACTTGTTCTTTTATTGATGATATGATAATCACTTCCAATTTTGATTTTTTTCATTATGCTGTCCACGAGACGCGATTTACTAACCATCGCACGTCTCCGTGGTGTAGCTATTGTTCAGTTTTAGATATGCGTAAATAACTTTCGGCACGCGTGCGATAAAGGTTTCTGTTTTCAAGAACAGTAATCTTCGTAAGCGACCCCAATCCTTCGGGTAAGGTCGGGGTTGGCGGATACGATGTCTACACCTTTAAAGCGTTGAAGACAGGCACAACCGCAATTAGATTTGACGACTTCTGCCCCGCACACACACTTGTCAACAGTACCACGCATACTATCGTCATCACATAAATCACGAACGAGTCCACCATAAAGGTAAGATTGAGACTTAGCTTGGCTCGGCTTTGGGGCTAGTTTGTTCGTAGGCTTTACAGGTTAAAGAGCACC
>CAYYMO010000131.1:0-6450 GCA_964472955.1 uncultured Methanomicrobia archaeon
GCCCGGTTTGCTGACATTCGACTCGAGACTTCGGAGGGCACGTTAATCTCTGTCAAGGATGGCAAAACTAAAATAAGCAGCTCAAATGAGCTAGGTGCAGGAATACGGTCTTTTTTGGAGGGTGCGTGGGGCTTTGCCTACACCACACAGATAGATACAAAGGGGCTCATGGAATGCGCTAAAAGCGCTGTAAAACTCTCAAAGGCGCTCTGCAAGAGGGCTGAAAAATTCTCGATAGATGTTCCGGTATTTGATGATAAGGTCAGAACTAACGTTACATTCGACCCAACATCCGTACCCATAAGCGACAAGTTAGAGTACGTCTTACGGCAGGATAGGGAGGCAATGGAGATAGACAAACGGATAAGCAGTACCGAAATAGGATACACCGATATCGTAAGTCAGAAAATCATAGCCAACTCTGAGGGAACGTACGTGGATGAGACCACGGTGAGGTCAATAGCTCGCGCTATGATCTTTGCAAAGGAGGGTTCAATACGGCAGGCTGGGTATAAGGCACGAGGAGGCTCGAGTGGGTTTGAGCTGTTTTTACATGATGCTGATATCGGGAAACTGGCGGCAAATCAGGCCGTTTTGCTGCTCGATTCGGTTCCGGCGCCATCGGGAAAGTTTGATGCGATTTTCGACCCATCGCTATCAGGCGTATTTGTGCACGAGGCGTTCGGCCACGCTTCAGAAGCTGATGCCGTGATAACAGGTACCTCAGTTCTCGGCGGAAAACTCGGTGAAAAGCTTGGGTCTGATTTAGTGACCATTGTGGATGACCCCACGCTCGATAGTTATGGATTTATGGCGTATGACGATGAGGGCGTTCAAACTATGAGAAAGGTGCTTATGGAAAAGGGGATTATGAAAAGTTACCTTATGGACATTGAAACGGGTTCGAGACTTGGATACAGGTCAAATGGCAGCGCCCGGTCGCAGCGATACGATTCGCCGCCCATCGTGAGGATGAGCAATACTTTTTTTGAGCCTGGTGATCTCAAATTTGATGAGCTGCTCGAAGGTTTCAATGGGCTTTACTTCGTTGGCTGGCAATATGGTTACACAACGCCTTCAACCGGAATGCTCACTTTTAAGAGCAGAGAGGCCTATCTCGTCGAGGGAGGAGAATTAAAGAAGCACCTAAGGGATGCAGCGCTGAGCGGTATGACACTTGAGATGCTCCACAGCATCGATGGGATGGCCGCAAATCTGGAGTTTGACCCTGGCACGTGCGGCAAAAACGGGCAGATGTCGCCCAACACGACGGGAGGGACTCATATGCGGGTGCGCGACGTGGTGGTTGGAGGGATGTAACTGACGATGAAGACGGATGTACGGAATGACATTATAAGCGCCTGTCTTGAGGCAATAAGGTTAATTGACGCATCATTATATCAGGGAGAGACATTTGCACTGTATTCAAACTCCACTAGTGTAGAGCTCGAAAACGGCAAACTTAAGTCGAGTGAGAGCGGCACCGAGAGCGGGATAGGTGTCAGGATTTTTAAGGATGGGAGTGTGGGGTATGCCCACTCGTCTTTGAATGAGGTTGCATCTGCCGTTAGCAGAGCGATTTCTGCCGCTCGCGCCGGCACGCCAGATCCGGACTTTAAATCGCTTCCACTGCCAGAGAAGTATCCCGACGTTAAGGATACGTATGACAGAGCAATAGCATCGCTTGATGTTTCGAGCGTTGCAGAACTATCCATAGAGGGGGCAGAGGCAGCATACGTAGATAAACGCATAGACACCGTAAATTCTGGATCTTCAATAAGCATATGGGAGGCAGCTATTATGAACACGCTTGGTGTCTCGGGAACAGACATGGGTACGAGTGCTGTTCTGAACGTAGATATAGTAGCCCACGAAGGTGAAGAGCCCGGGAATGGTTTTGAATATGCAGCATCCAGACGCTTTGATATTGACCCTCACAAAGTGGGGATGGCAGCTGGGGAAATGGCAATAAAGAACTTAAAGCCACAGCCAATTGAGTCAGGAAAGATGTACGTGGTGCTTGATCCACTTGCGGTGGGGCCGATTGTGGCGTCGTCCATAAGCGTGAGCGCCGATGACGCACAGAAGGATAGATCTTTTTTAACTGGGAAAATTGAGGAGAAGATAGCCATCGATGCCTTAAATGTCATCGATGATGGAGTGCTCAGAGGGGGGCTCCTCACTGCGCGCTTTGATGGAGAGGGGACGCCCGCGCAAAAGACGGTGTTGATGGAAAACGGAGTCCTTAAGTCATACTTATATGACAGCTACACTGCGAATAAGGAGGGGCTGAACAGCACAGGTAATGCCGCACGGAGCGACTTTAGGTATCCACCTTCAATTTCCACAACTAACGTCGTTATATCGCCAGGAAAAGAATCCGACGTCGTGGAGGATATAAAGAAAGGAATATACGTTAAAGCCACAGGTGATAGGCCAAATATGAGCACGGGTGACTTTTCAGGGATGGTATACGCGGGGTATTATATCGAGAATGGGGAACTAAAATACGCGCTCAAGCAGACGAATATAGGCATTAACGTGCTTGATCTGCTTAAGCAGATAGATGGCATGAGTAAAGATGTAAAGACTTATTTCAGTGTAACCACTCCGACTATACGAGTAAGAGATGTAAGCGTGGCGGGTGGTGGATAGGGGATGCGCTGCAAATCTGGCACAGATCCCTAGTCTTTTGAAGAGGCATAGAATATGGCGAATTTCATGAGCGAACTGGAAAGGGTTGCTAGGCAAAACAAGAGCTGGCTATGTGTAGGTCTGGATCCAGACAGTTCGGTTTCTGACATTTTTGAGTTCAATCAGGACATCATAAGCTCAACTGTCGATCTTGTATGTTGCTACAAGATGAACACTGCTTTCTACGAATCACGTGGCGCTGACGGCATAAATGCCTTGAAAAAAACTATTGAATACATAAAAGAGTATGTGAGGGTGCCAGTTATAGTGGACGCTAAGAGGGCCGACATCGAGAATACCTCGAAAGCTCTCGCAAAGTATGTTTTTGAGGTGTTAGGGGGAGATGCGATGACGGTGAGTCCTTATATGGGTTACGACTCACTTGCGCCATTCCTCGAACGGCGCAATAAGGGCGTTTTTATACTATGCAGGACATCAAACCCCGGGGCATCAGACATACAGAGCCTCAATTGTCCGGAGCCGCTCTATCAAATAGTGGCTAAAAAGGCTATGGAGCATAACATCAACAAAAATATCGGCTTCGTCGTGGGGGCGACTCAGGGAAGCGACCTAAAAGCCGTACGAGCAATAGCTGGGGAAGATGTCCCAATCCTCATACCGGGGATAGGGCCCCAAGGCGGGGACCTTAAGACCGCTGTTATATACGGGATGAACTCGAGCGGAGATATGGGCATTATCGCTTCTTCTCGGCAGGTGCTATCCACAACGTCAACAAGAAAGGCTGCGTCTGTATTGCGGGATGAGATAAACGGGTACATAAATGAGTATAGACGGTGAGCGGTCTTAACTCGTCTTAAATTTTATTCACTTTTGTCTGGACTAATAGCTTTTTGATGTAGTCATCCGTTATTGATACATCCCTTATAAGTGTGGCAGCAGTTCCGGTTGCAACAGCACGCATTAGAGCTTCTTTTTTGTTCTCTCCCAAAATCGCACCGTGTATGAACCCAGCAACTGCGGAATCCCCTGCGCCTATAGTGTTTTCAACCTTTACTTTCGGGGGGCTTGCCCACAACCGTTCATCTTTTGCCACCAAGATCATACCATCCGGCCCCATCGAGACGAGGACGATTTCGATTCCACGTTTCTGCACCTCGACTGCCGCTTCAGTTATTGCCTCTAAATTCTTAAGCTCTCTATCGACCAATCGCTCAAGTTCATGAACGTTTGGCTTTATAATGTGGGGTTTACCCATAATGCCAGCTTTAAGGGGCTCGTCATCGGCGTCAAGAAGAACTGTAGCGCCCTTATCTTTTGCTATTTCAACAATTTTCCGATAAATAATTGGACTAACCCCTAATGGGATGCTTCCACTAATAGTGACGTAATTTGCATCCTTTAGCCCCTTGATTGCATTAATCATCTCCATGAGCTCAAATGACTTGATCATGGGGCCATGGCTGTTGAATGATATTTGCTTTTTTTTGCCTAAATCATTGATAATTATGTTAGTGCGAGTTTCACCAGAAATCCTTATGAATTCACAGTTAACCCCTAAGTTCAAGAGACACCCTTCAAGCTCCAAACCGATGAAACCACCAGCAAATCCAAGCGCCTTGTTTTCCACATTTAACTTCGTGAGGACCTTAGAGACATCGATTCCTTTGCCCCCGGCGTAGGTTTCTTCCTTTGTGACCCTGTTCGGGTTATCATACAGGATCGTTTCAACCGTCAGAATTCTATCCAGAGCTGGATTTAACGTGATCGTATAAATCATATTAGACCTCTCCTTAGCGCATAGTCCTTGATGGTTGAGTGTAAGCCTACATTTTATCCTTTACGTCTGACGCGTACCTTTCCTTATCGTATGGCCGTTAAGTTTCAGAGCTTAAACTCTTTAGTGCCCTCATAAATCGCCATAGCTTGTCCAACATTTAACCCCTTAATAGTGATTGCTGAGATTGCGTTACACATCCTGATAGCGTCACGAAGCGATTTTTGATGGATATTGCGCCCAGTAGCATTGCCGCTTGCTCCGCTTATAAATATTTGATCATTGAGGCGCTCGAGAAATGCTCGTACGTCCATACTTGACCCCCCTGCACAAATAACTTTACATCGTCCTGCAGCTTTTACTACCTCTTTAAAAGCCTCCTTCGCGTCGAGTCCTGGTTTTTGGGGATAGTTAACCTTCACAAAGTCGGCCCCCAGACAGCTAGCAAGCCCGGCAGCCCCGGCAATGAGGTGTGGATCTCGTTCATCTTTTACTGCTTTGCCTCGAGGATATATCCAGACGACCGTGACCATACCGTGCCGATGTGCGGCAATTATCATTTGAGCGGCTTCATATAACATTTCAGCTTCGTGCTTACTGCCCGCATAAATAGTGTAGCCTACAGCCGGAACGTTCAATCCCGTGTTATCCTTAAACGCAACCACTTGATCAATAGAATAAAGCGTTCCACTGTAAGGATCGGCTTGCTCGGTCTTGACGAGATTTGTTTTAGAATTGAGCTTAACGAGGTAGCTAATGTTTGGATAGTCTTCACCATATAGAGATATGAGCCCCATCTGAGTTGCAAACGCTCCTATTTCCGCGCGTGAGGCAATCCGAAAGAGGTGTTCGGGATTGCTGTCATCTTCACTTATTCCTGGCCCATAAAAATCATCGTTTAAGTGTTCGACCTTTTGATCACCAGCAAAGAGCATCAAACGGCCACTCTTCCTAGTGATAGCGCTGTAGTTTTTTACGTATTCGGCCCGCATTTCTTGCGGCACTTCTGCTGGAACATTAACATTTGTTGAAGTAGACGCCATCTTGATCCCATTTTAAGCTTACATTGTTAATCTGATAACTTGTCCATATTTAATCCTATGTCCAATATTGTGCGAATTTAGTTAGATTATCTGTTTAAGCGGGTAAATTTGCTGGTATTTTGCTTTCTCCTGCGTGAAACGCAGACTACAAAACCAGAGTTATGACGGTGAACGATGCCGCACATTATTCTCGTAGCGTAACAAAAAATGTTGTAGCGCAAAAAATGTTGTCGAGTCAACACCACTTACATTGATAACTGCCATGCGCGAGCTTACATCACTCCGCCAATCGAAGCTGTATATTAACTGTAGATTTGCTGCACTAACTGGCACCTGAAATACTACGTTCCCGCTAGTTCGTTGATCCTGACATGGTGTTTGAGAGAGAATGGTAATCTGTTCTCTATGGGACGATGTATATTATCATATGTGCGACCGTCGTGATCAGCAATACTAAGTCAGAAGACAGCAGCGCAGTTCATTAATGTGTGGGCATAAATTGGCAGAAATCACGCAGAAAGAGGCGACTGGATTGGATGGCAGAGAGTATTATGCTCTGACAACAGATGCACCCATCGCAGATTCTTCTCTATCACTTGTCATACCCTACGCGTGTCGCATTTCACATTAGAAGTCACGACAGTACATCCCTCCTGCGCCATTTTCTATTTACTTTAATTACTGTAATGTATTCTATATGCTAAAATGTCAAATATTCATACAAGATTATACATGTATAGAGGTGTGGTAAGGAATATGCAAGGTGTGGTAAGGAATTTGCGAAGGGAGAGGTAATTCAAAGGGTATTTCATCATTGATCGCGAACCAAACAACGACGATGAAGCCTTATGTCAAGTGGATTATGCTCCCTAATGAGTAGCGCAGATGAATGGTCGATGTGAGGTGTCGAGAAATGAAAAAAGATCAAAATCGTTTCGTCTACTTGAGTTTAGATGATTTCCGTTATGAGGAGGATCG
>CAYYMO010000132.1:0-5804 GCA_964472955.1 uncultured Methanomicrobia archaeon
ATTTAAATTTACGTTAATTTAGAAGGGACGCGCAATGAGTTACGCCGAAGAACCAGAAACGGTTATAAGCAGTTTCTTTGTTTGGTTTACAAAATACCCAGCGGCGACTTAACGGCGCTAATAATTGACTTTGTATGCTAATGGCAACATGAGTGCAGCAAAGGTTGACCACAGTTGTACTATGAGCTCACTAGTACTATTGACGTACTTCAGGTTCGATATGAATGATAAATTCTTTAACACTAGGTATGCTATTCCTTAGTTCGATCTCCAATTCATCAGCAATCTTGTGTGCATCATCAAGGCTTAAATCTGGAGAGACGTGAATACTTACATCCACAAATATACTACCCCCCACCTGCCTAGCCCGAAGATCATGGTAACTGACGATTTCCGCATTTTCCACGAGTATTCTTTTAATCTTTTCAATGATTTCTTTAGGGGGCGCCCCATCAACTAAGATTGATATGGACCTTCTTCCCAATTTAATCGATGTGGAGAGCATAATAAGAGCTACGAAAATTGCTGCTATCGGATCGACAATCTGAAACCCGAACCTTGAAGCGACGAGACCTATTAAAACAGCAGTTGAGCTGTACATATCGGTGGAAAAGTGATAAGCATCGGCTTCAAGAGCGGTACTCCGGTGCTCTTTTGCATTTTTAAATAAGTATGTTGAAGTTATAGTGTCTACGAAAATAGCGACTACCATAACAGCGATCCCATAATAGAGGATACTCCCAGTCGCAATCTCAAAGCCTTGGATCAATCTTACGCCAGCCTCGTAGAATATCCAAATGCACGTTATTCCGAGAAGTGCCGTTTGGACCAAACTTGAGAGAGGTTCATACTTTTCATGTCCATAGAGGTGTTCGGCATCTGGCGGCAAACTGGCACTTTTTATCCCAAGATATGCAAAACCGGAAGCAGCGAGATCAAGCAAGGAGTGTGCCACTTCGGCAAGTATCCCCAAACTTCCCGTCAAAACTCCTACGACAATCTTAATGGATAGAAGCATTACGTTTACATAAACAGAGACGGATGAAGCGCGAAGCTTACGAGCTTCAGATTCTGCAGCGTCCATTCTTAATCGGTATGCGTTTTTAGCTATTTAGGGATATCGGGTTGCTGATGTTGAACAGGTTGTCTATTCCAGGTCGCACAGGTAACGTGCAGTGAAAAAGTATGGGGTACGCTCCTCATCAACTCACATCACACCAATCGGAGACCGTGCCAACAAAATGGCGGCAAAAAAGAGTATCCACAGCATAAACACATATCCCTTTTTTCGTCCTCTTAAAAACAATGATTTGTATCACCCACTTAACTTCTGATGCAACTCTCCGTTATTCTACATGTTGCAGTAACAGTAGTCTGAAAAGCTTAATTTTAAAAAAAACGGGAAACAATCAAAATAATTTAGTATTTAATAAAATATTTGATTTTAATGTTCACTAAAGTATGGTCATTGCGCGCTAAAACTATTCTTACAGTTCTTTTCCTCTTTGACTGCAATTATCTTGGGAGATTGCAGCACACGCGCCTAGTCCGAACTTCAAAGGCGACGCCCTGGACTTTGTAAGCGATGCTTCTAGATCACGTAGTTTTACGATAACAAAAATCAACGGGCTACGCCCTACATTTAGTATTAAGACACCGAACTTTAGTTTTAAGCCGTAACTTCGGTAGTCCACACGTGCACATGCTCTCGATTTTCGCATTTATGGGCAACAAAAAGGCCGTTTTACAGCCGTCGTAGTATCTCGAACAACCCACGATGATCCCCCTTCTTCGTACAACGGTAAGTGCACTTCCGCAATTTGGACATTTATATCCGCTTGACGCGAATTCCCTTGATATGATCTCATCCATGTTCTCGCATTTTCTGTCAATGCAGACTCCCATATCGTAAAGCTTCAGCTTAAATTTCGGCAAGCCACAACTGCACGTTTCATCGATTAGCTCAGCTCCGTCCGAGAGCTTATATTCAACGCCGCAATGACATTTTATTGACGCCCCGTGTCTATAGAGCTTCTCGCCGCACTGCTTACATGTGCCTACTGATACATGTGCTGAGGGGGCGGTTAGCTTTTCTTCATCAACCCTATCTCGAGATAGCGGTAGACTGTTTTTTTGTAATGCACCAACACGAGCTGCCTCGCTAACAGTGCTTTTCGTGTCATCTCGAATAACATGATACGCAACACTGCTCTGTGGTGCAATCGTGATCACTTCAGCACTAGCACCAACAGCAGGAACCTCCTTGATGAGTTCAGAACACACCGGTTTAAGAGGCGTGAAGCCAACAGGCAATCCGACGATCGTGACAACCTTTTGCACTACAATCGGATTCGCTAAGCAGTTTAAATGATCGATCCTCACTTCGTAATCAACCTGTGCGTTTTTAGAGCCAAAAATCCCGACCGGAACTGACTTGGACGAGTGTTTTGACAGGTGGAACACATCCCGCAACATTGGCAACCCGTTCGCCGAAACAGTAACACACACGCCGCCCCAGCCGCCCGAATTGTTTATGGCGGCGTAATACATCTGGTTCTCACCAAATCCTATTGATTCTGGCAGCTCCCACTCCACAGAAATCACGGGGATTTTCGCAATCGCATGCGCCACTTTCTCCCCCGAAATAAGCTTTGAGATATGCTCACTGGTTATATCAAACGGTGTCCTCACACCTCGTGAGAAGAGCGCAGTCGCCTGCTTGATGCCGATGCCCTCAAGTTGCAAAAGCGGACATAGTTCTTCGGGCGCGCCATACTCGAGCCTCAAAGCGAGCACTTTTACCCGCTGCACGCTTTCAGGCGCATTAAATTCAAGAAGGAACGCTTCAAGCGCTGAAAACAATCGCATGGCGTTCTGCTTGATGATCCACGCATCGCCCCGAAGTTCATCCGGAACCTCTCCCTTTTCCATATACGCTTTCAGGATGGCAAGAACCTTCGACTTCGCTCCTTTATGGCCCGTAAGCGCTCTTTTTACTGCAGATGCCTCATTCCTCCGTATCACCACATCCGAGAACTCATCGGCTGACGACACTGCCACAAGGAGTTCTTCATCAGAGGGGGATTGTCGTAGCTCTCTAAAACGTAGGGCGGTACTTAGATGAAGGTAATATTTAGAGGCGAGATTCCCAAGTTCTGTAGGGCGGAGCTCCTCATCGGAGTCAATCACAAATCCGTTGTCGATGAGCAAACTCAGGCACTCCTCGAGCACTAAACCCGCATCGCGATTCTGTACGTAGTAGAAGGTACCGCTCAACCACATGAACGCGTCGTCACGACTTTTTATGGTCCCCATGCTGATCTCTGCGTTCAGATGTTCGTCAAGTGACTTGTCCAGCTGCGACCGTATGAGCTTGCCCGTTTTAAGCAAATCAAGGTAATACGATGCCCGATCCCTCGGTGCGATGATCCAACCGAACCCTTTATTGTCATACTGAGGGCGCCCCGCCCTTCCAAGCATCTGAAGGATATCAAGTGAGCTAAGATCCTCCCCAACAGCGTCGTTTGAGACATCCCGTATAACAACGATTCGAGCGGGCAGATTCACTCCCCACGCGAGCGTCGATGTAGAGACCAGCACTTTGATGTGCCCTGCTCGAAATCCCCCCTCAACAAGATCCCTGTCCTCCCTGTGTAATCCTGCATGATGAAATCCAACACCACTGCTGACGACTTCACTCAACAATTTATTCCGTAACTTACGTGAGAGCTCGAGTGATTCTGGCGTGGAAAAATCCTTCCTCTTTCCTTTGAAGACCTCAACCACCTTTGCCGCTGCCTGAGCTGTATCGGACCGTGTTGCTACAAAAATGAGACCCTGTCCGTAGTCCAAATGAGGTTCGATCAGGTCAATGGCCCGATAGAGCCGCACATATTTGTCCATAAATTTGTTCTTACCAGGAGAGTACCACCGGACTTTTGCCTCAAGGGGAACAGGTCTGTACAAGTCATCAAATATATAGGTGTACTCTCGTTTAGCCCCGATCCACGCGGCAACCTCGTCCACGTTCGGCATTGTAGCGCTGAGCGCGATGATTCGCACGCTGCTACTGGTAATGCGCTTCATCCTCGTAATTAGTGCTTCAAGAACTCCCCCTCTCTCATCAGAGTCGAGTAAATGCACCTCATCGATGACGATGACCGAAACTGAACGAACAAACGAATGTGTTGTGCTGTGTTTTCTGCTCGCTGAATCCCACTTCTCAGGAGTCGAAATGATGATATCTGCACTTTTTACCTTCGGCGGTTCAAGTTCCCGCTCTCCGGATACTACGTAAACTTTAAATCCGAGTGGATGAAACAATGACTGCCACTCTGCTTCCTTCTCGTTGGTCAGGGCCCTGAGCGGGGCAAGGTACAATATCTTACCTCTTTGCTGCTTTGGCTTTACAAGCTCTCGAACCATAGCAAGCTCAGCAAGGACTGTTTTGCCAGAAGCCGTGGGAGCAGCTACTACCACGTGATCGTCTGACTGGAGGAGACTGGGGAGCACTACCGATTGCATTTGATTGAAGTGCTGAAATGGAAAAAGCTTTAAAAAACGTGTATCGATCGAATCTGAGACGGAGACCATGGTCTTTTTACCTAGCTATACGTAAACATCTATCTTAGAAAAGAGTATTTTAAGCTATGCATTACAGGATAAAAGTAATAGTCGTCCCAAATTCACGTGACGACCGAACAGACGCGTGAAGAAAGATGGATACCCAGCTCAGTGACGATAAAGTGGTGCTCCCGAAAGAAGCGATAGAGGAGTTCTACAACTACGGGTACTATGGTAGGCCGCGAGGCGAGTCACTTGAACTCTCGCTTGTTGAAGCTGCATTTTTAATTGAGCGCGAAAAGTTAGATATGGGAGTTACCTTTAAGGAGTTCTTCATACGTTCATCTGTCATTCAGCCGTACTTTGAGTTAAAGTACGTCGTGTATAGAGACCTTAGAGAAAGGGGCTACTATGTACAGCCGAGCATAACGGACTTCAGGGTGTATCCGCGTGGAGGAAGACCAGGCGAAACTTCAGCGTCTATCTACGTCTATGTCATGTCTGAGAGGATTCCCGTTCCCTTTACTGACATACTTGATAAGGTGAGACTTGCGCAGAACCTCAGAAAGAAGATGATGCTCGCGATTGTGGACGAGGAGGGAGACCTTACGTACTACGACGTGAAATCTGCGATTATACAAGGGACGATGCCGCCGTTTAATGTAGATCTGTCCAACGCTGATGCGACATTTCTCGAGGATAGGGTGATAGTGTGGAACGAACAGACATCAGCGGCATTATATGAAAATGGCTTTTTTGGAAAGCTCTTGGACGGCAACAGACTCCAAATTTCTCTTGTCGAGTGCGCATATCTCATGGCTAAGGGCTTAAAGGTGGAAGACGGAGCAGCAGGCAAGACATTCAGTTTGAAACAATTTACACGACGGGCGATGTCAATAGAACCCGATTTTATGGTAAAATTCAAAGTGTATGAAGATCTCAGGGAAAGAGATCTTGTCGTAAAGACCGGCTTTAAGTTTGGAGGTCACTTTAGGGTATACACCGAGGTCAAAGACCTCAATAGCATGCCCCACTCAAAATACCTCGTCCATTCCCTACCGGAAGGGTACATCGTTAAACTCCCTGAACTTTCGCGAGGCGTAAGGCTTGCACACGGAGTAAGAAAGCACATGATATTTGCTTATTCGGAAGATGGTAGGCTCCACTATGTCGATATCGCGAGGGCGAAACCTTAGGAGGTCGTAATACCAACGGAAAAGAAAAACCGAAATACGATGGAG
>CAYYMO010000133.1:0-4201 GCA_964472955.1 uncultured Methanomicrobia archaeon
AGCGTCGACACTTGTTAAGGGAGATCTCTCTGCTATTAAGATGATTTTAGGGCACGCATCATTTAATAATCCTAATCGTGTATTATCTACCAATTAATTTTAAGATAACCGTAATCGGAGGTGAAAAGTATGCCGGTTGTACTTGAATGGGACGAAACAGCATATGATAGTAACTGCCCGAGTGGGACTACGACTAGAAAGTGTAGAGAAATCGACCATCGTGATG
This sequence comes from uncultured Methanomicrobia archaeon, assembly GCA_964472955.1. Classification (GTDB taxonomy): domain Archaea; phylum Halobacteriota; class Bog-38; order Methanoflorentales; family Methanoflorentaceae; genus DASPRZ01. The sequence goes on from CAYYMO010000133.1 coordinate 227, forward strand.
GTTCACCACACGAAACAGTTTGTGGAGCATGGCATTGTCTATAGGTATAACAGAAAATCGAAGAAATAAGAGGTTAGTTTTTAATATGCACGTATATACATCCCTTTTACTTATCACAGCCATACTTCTGGCTACCATCCTCGGTGCTGTACCGGCAATTGCTCTTAGCTCAAGCGCAGGCGCGAATGTAACATTCCGCTGTAACGCGCAACATATCGGCGATCACAGGTCGGCGACGGGGAGCAGCATGTCGAATTGCTTATTGAATTGGCGCTATACAACCGGAGGCGGTGTGTATTCATCGCCCGCCATCACTAACGGAATCGTCTATGTGGGGAGCATGGATAATAACGTCTATGCTCTCAATGCGACGACTGGTGCAAAGGTGTGGAATTACACGGCCGGAAGCTTTGTGTATTCCTCCCCCACCGTCGCCAATGGGATCGTCTATATAGGGAGTGGTGACAGCAACGTCTACGCCCTTGATGCAAATAACGGAACAAAGGTGTGGAGCTACAAGACCGGGGCTAGTGTAAACTCCTCCCCAACCGTCGCCAATGGGATCGTCTATATAGGGAGTGGTGACAGCAACGTCTACGCCCTCGATGCGAAGACCGGAACGAAGGTGTGGAGCTACAAGACCGGAGACTGGGTGGACCCATCCTCCCCCACCATCGCCAACGGCATCGTCTATGTAGGGAGTAATGACCACAAAATCTATGCTCTCGATGCGAAGACCGGAACGAAGGTGTGGAGCTTTTTGACTGGAGACGCTGTGTATTCCTCCCCAACCGTCGTCAACGAGATCGTTTACGCGGCGAGTAGTGATAAGAACGTCTATGCCCTCAATGCAACAACAGGGACAAAATTGTGGAACTATACGACCGGAGATTCTGTGTCCTCCTCCCCCACCATCGCCAACGGAATCGTTTACGTAGGGAGTGGCGATCATAACGTCTATGCCCTCAACGCGGCGACCGGGACGAAGGTGTGGAACTATACGACCGGAGATTCTGTGTCCTCCTCCCCCACCGTCGTCTCCAAGATCGTCTATATAGGAAGTGCTGACTATAACGTCTATGCTATTGATGCGAGGATTGGAAGGGTTGTATGGAGCTTTTTGACCGGAGACGTTGTGTACTCCTCTCCAACCGTCGTAAACGATGTCGTCTACGTTGGAAGCTGGGATCACAACGTCTACGCTCTTGGTAAACCATAATATCAGAGCTTACGAACGTATTAACCTTATAACACTTCGAGTGGAAATATACCCATTGACCATCAACATTTTTATCGCATTATGCTAAATTTTATACTTTCTCCTTAAGGCATGCTGCTGAGGCATAAATCTCGTCAAAATAGCAATCGCCATTGCACATTACAACTATTTTGAGCAATTGATTGAATCGAGAATATGAAACACATCAGCGATTACTTAGAAAAAAGAGGCTGTTGATGAGATTCTCGACATTGTGAAAGTTTACAACGATTGCGATTATCTGATTATCAGGATATTATGGCGCACTGGGATGAGGGCGAGCGAATTGCTCGGCATTACTCTGGCGGCAATCGAGTGTCAAAATAATGTTATAAATGTTATTAACGGTAAGGGAGGCAAAGACCAGAGGGTATACCTTGATAGTGAAACTGTGTAGCTCTATGTGATTGTGTCGCAGAGAACAACATCAAGAAAAACATGCCACTTTTTAACCTGCAGCGACGGCATTTATACAATATCTGCAAAAAATATGGCGAGATTGTTGGCATTAATAAAGTCCATCCCCATCTTTTCCGTTATTTATATGCGATAAATCTGATTCGGCAAAGCTGTGATGTAAGACGGTTGCAAATGTTATTGGGGCATGCCGGGATTCAGACGGCATCGGTTTACCTGCGTTTCAATGAGGGAGATATTAAACAGATCTGTGATCAAGCAGTTTTCTAGTTCAGTAATTCCTATACATCCAACCATGTTTTCATGCCTTACCTCTCCGAGTTATGCATTGAGTTTAGCCTAGCATATCGCATTCAATAATTCAACTTTCGTCGCTGATATAGTCATAATAGTATAAACCCTATATCTGGCCAGATCCCATATTGATATCATTTTGAATGTCTGCTTGCCGCCGCTGCTTCTACTTATCAACACGCATGATGAGCGTAACAATGTTACGCTAAGCATAGTACGCATACCACATGTCGAGGTGCAATCAGAAAACGCACCGAAAGGAGTTGAAATCCACATTTAAACAACAGAGGAGTAACCAAGCAGCTTGATCCGAGCTGGTGTAAGGACGTTAACACCGAAGACGGGGTATTCATGATAGCCGGCGGGGTGTTACAGTACCTTGAGGAATCGGAGATAAGACAGTTTTTTTCGATGCTGGCGGATAATTTTCCTGATGGAGAAATTGTGTTTGATGCCCCCTCAAAACCTTTGTTCACACTCTCAGGTAGTAACCTCGGAGCATTGTTTGACATGTTCCCACAGGGACAACGGGACGCGATACTAGCAGCGCTGGTGGATGCGATGAAGGACTGGTTGGAGAAGGCACCACAAGAGCAGAAAGATACGGTGTATGATACGATCACCACACTTATTAAATGGACGTTAGAAGATGCGAATGAAATTACAAAATGGGATGACCGCATCACTGTGATAGACCAGTTCCCGTTGTTCCGAAACATCCCACGAGACTCAGTGAGCGCAGATATGCGACAGTTCGTAGACTACAGTGATAAAAGTAGAATATTTAATATTTTTCACTTGCGAGTTTGATACAAGGCAGACTTGCGATATGTTAGTTCCCTAATTATAGTGACATAAACCGGAGGCATAAAAAATGATCGCAATGCCAGAAAAATTGATGGAAAACATCAAAGTAGTCAGTGATATTCTTCATTTACAACACACAAAAGAACGGTTATGCGTGGATGGTACTATATAGAAAAACACTCACTCACTAGCTCATTTTTATAGCTATAGTCAATCCGTCACCAATAGGCAGTATCGTGCTCTCTAAAAAGGAGCTATCGGCTACCATTTCATTAAACTTTTGTATTGGTGCAACGATGTGAGTCCACTTAGCACCTAACTCCATAACAGGAAACAGCGTGTCTTCTGCCAAGAGGAGTCCTCCAGGTTTTAAAAGACGAACGCAATCTTCGAATAAGACAGGGTACAACCCTTTATCACCAACATCTTGAAATATTAAATCAAATTGTTCTCGAATTCGTGGGACTATTTCGTGCGCATCACCAATTTTCACTTCAATGTTACGTGCAACACCAGCGTGTTCAAAATTCTTCATCGCTTGCTGAGCAACTCGTTTATCATTCTCAATAGTAAAGATTTTACCATCATATCCTTTTATAGCATTAGCTAATGATACTGTTGAATATCCTATACTAGTTCCAATCTCTAAAATCCTTTGCGCTCGCGTCAGTCTTGCTAACACATAGAGCATCCTCGACACATCGTCATCCACTACTGTCCCGAATTCCTGTAACTCCGTAGCCTCAATGTATTCTTCTTTGCTGAAACCTCTTTTTTCATACAGAGTGTTAATGTAGGAAGTTGCTTTTTCTAAATTCATAATTTTATGAAATTCTTTGTTCAATTTTATCATGCCTCTATTTACTTTCATTTATTAGTATATACAAAATCTCTACGTCGTCATTATGTTTGGGGATTTAAGACAATGTATTTTATGGCCTCATTTCTACTGATATCACAATGATGGATACACCCAGGGGTCCGATGACGAATTAATCGATGTATTGAACTGTTATTCAAAATGACACATTTTCACATTAAGCTTAGAGAGATGAAACGATGGGCAATTTACATTTTGATTAGTTCGGTACTGTAGATTTACACATTTAGACACATCGCCACAGGTCAAGTCCGGTTTCCCTTTGTCTTTGTGACGTTGACCACTTGGGTGTGCGGCTTTAACTCTTGGGGCGCATCGA
>CAYYMO010000134.1:0-3719 GCA_964472955.1 uncultured Methanomicrobia archaeon
ATGGAGTTTAGATCAAATTTGGTTGGATGTCGTAGCATTAGTTTTGTTTGTAGTTGTGTTTTTGGTGCTGGCAACGTGGGAACTAAAAAGATGGGAAGCGTGACTTTATAGAAATGCAAAAAAGCCCGCGGGCACTGGCTACAATGAGTGGGAATAAAATATGACCTCAACAATAAACGGGGCGCGTTGATTCGACGCGTTCATTGTAAGTCTTGGATCGCAATAGCTGGAATCCAAGTCACACACCAAACTGAAGACTAAAAATTTGCATACTATAAAATCATGGGCCCCGTTATCTCGAAAATGAAAATATCTGAATGTCACGCTGCATTTAGCTACAAAAACTGTGACGCAGATAACAAGATTTCTGCGAGATGTGAGATGTGCTGGATTGCAATGACCTCGATGAAGTTGAGCTTTCTGAGAAACGTAGAATCTTTAAGAGCTTTTTAGTGAATGATACCGCCCTTATTAGTCTCCCTGCCTCGGATGCTCCCGTTCGGGTGCGCTCCCCTTTGTAATCTCACTCACTTGTATCATTTATCTTACCTTGCAAGGCTGTCATCCAACTCACTGTGCAAGGTTCAGCAAGGACTCTTTAATTCTTCCGCGCATCCGTCGCCTCTTCACCTTTCGCGCGCCCGATCTCCGACCCAAGAACAGACCCTGGCCTATCACAGACAGGACAGTGTTCGAGCAGCCGGACTCGATCTCCTGATATGATGAAGCCGGGGTAGGACGGTAATTGTCAGACTATGTTCTTTAAAGCGTCACTAATAGATGGATACGCATCAAAATATTGACTGAACGGAACGTTGAATGTCAAGGACATAATAGTCGCGGTAATTACCCCATTAGTCTCCATCGGAACACTGTTGCTAAAGAGCGCTAGCAGAGCAGCAGAGAGTAATGGTTGGAAGTATGCCTTTGAAACGAATGAGAGCTCGATGCTACCTCCTGGTGAAATATAGCCCCCAGCAGACGTGCCATTATAAACCGTTTGATTCGTCGGTTTTAATAGCACGGCGTACTTCATGTTTGTGATGTTCATGCCGACAAGATTAGGATTATGAATCTTAACTAGATACTTAAGTGTGAACCCATTATTTGTTATGTTGTCGATTGACAGCAGCGTTACCTTTTCTATAGTAGGAGGTTGAAGACAAAAGAAGTACGCCGCCCCCCCAACGCCGATGATGCTAACGGCTAACAGTAGTACAACGAATTTCTTCGATACTCCTGTATTAATCTTCATGGTAAATTCAACTCTGTTGCTCGTTTGTCAATGCATTATATAGCGATTTCATGTCAGCGGCAATTTCAATTGGAGGGTGTGAAGACTTTATCACAGTTTCCGGGTCTTTTAAAAGATGCCCCGTTGCAATGCAAACAACCGTTTCTGATTTATCGATGATTCCTATTTGAACAAGTTTTTTGAGACCAGCGATTGACGCCGCACTTGCCGGCTCGACCCCGATACCTTCGAGGCGCGCGAGCTCTTTCTGGGCCTGAAGTATCTCACGATCCGTCACTGCTTCTGCAGTGCCCCGTGATTCGCGGATTGCATTTAGAGCCTTCGGTGCATTTATCGGATTTCCGATTCGAATCGCAGTTGCGACAGTTTCAGGTCTTTCAACTGGCTTGATATCAGGGGCTCCATTTTTAATCGCCTCGACAATCGGCGCTGACTTCCATGCCTGAATTCCAGTCATCATGGGCACGCCATCTGTGACTCCCAATTCCATAAATTCCTTATACCCCTTGTAAATCGCGCTAATGTTGCCTGCATTACCGACTGGTAAAACGACTCTATCTGGCACCCGTTGTTTCCCATATGATATGAGCTGGTCCACAGTCTCAAATGCTATGGTCTTTTGTCCTTCAAGTCTGTAGGGATTCACAGAATTTAACAGATAGAAGCCTTTTTCTGAGCAAAGCTTTTGTATAAGCGTTAAAGCATCATCGAAATTTCCACGTATCGAAAGCACCTTTGCACCGTGCATAAGCGCTTGGGCGATCTTCCCTAACGCGACGTGCCCACTCGGCAATAGGACTAACGCTGTTATTCCGGCCTTTGCCGCGTAAATAGCCATAGAGGCTGAGGTGTTGCCTGTAGAAGCACAAGCAACCGTCTTCATACCCAGCTCTAATGCCCGAGAAACACCGATGGTCATACCTCTATCCTTAAATGATCCTGTTGGATTCATACCTTCGTGCTTCACGTAGAGCTCCTTTAGCCCAAGTTGTTCTCCAAGCCTTTCACATTTGTAAAGAGGGGTCCCGCCTTCGGATAGAGTTATTGGGTTTACTTTCACAGGAAGCAAATCTCGATACTTCCACACCTTCGGCGCGATGTGCGTCATAGTTTCTAGTTTAAAATCCAAGTCTGAAAAATCGTATTTGATTTCAAGAAGACCGTCACAGCTACACGTGTTGATGATGTTTGTAACATCATACTTTGCAGCGCACTTAAGACACTCAAGATGCATTTTTCATCACGACTCGCGTTTAAATGATTCAAGCTGTTCCTTGCTAAGCTTCTGAGCCAGCACTAATGCCTCATCTATTTTATCTATATTCTGCCCACCGCCTTGTGCGCGTTCGGGTCTCCCGCCTCCTCCGCCGCCGAGGATAACGCTTGGTTCTTTGATCGCTTCGCTTGACCTGAAGCCTCTCTTGATGACATTCTTCCCCGCTGTTATAACAACGTTAGCACGTCCGCCGTGTGTCCCTCCCAATATGAGAACAATATCGTCAGTTAAAAGCTCTTGAGATGTTTTCAAAAGTTCTTTTATGTCGGCATCTCTAATTTTTCGAGGAGCTAGGATCTTAATTTTGGTATCATCTATCATGACTTCTTCATCTTTATTAATCGTTAGAATGTCATCAATGTCAACTTCAGGGGTTAGCGTAGTTCCTCTGGCGGTGGCAACAGACGCTTTAATTATTACCGATTGCAACTGAGCATTTTTCTTTTTCAAATTGTCAGTTTCCTTTTGTAAATCCACCCATTCGTTGAAGAAACGCGCGACCGTTGTGGGGAGTTTGTCAGAGGGTACTCGGAGCGTTTGAGAAGTTTCACTGATGAGCTTATCTCGATCTTGGTCATACAATATCGCTGCAATTCCTGCTGCAAATTCAAAACGTTGAACGCCATCCTGTATCCCCTCCGTCTTTATAATCCGAATAGGTCCTACTTTGCCTGTTCGCGTCATGTGGGTTCCTGCACAAGCTTGTACATCAGTACCGACTTTTACGACTCTGATTATCTCTCCAGGAGGTACGCCTCCTTGATATAACACAAACCCATATGTCTGTTCCGCCTCATTTCTGTCAACCCATGCGGTTTCAACGGGGAGGTCTTCCATGACTAATTTGTTTGCTTCCAGCTCGATTTCATTTTGCTCATCAACATCTATTCGCTTATAATGAGAGACGTCAAGCCGCGACCGATTTTCGCCTTTCTGTGCCCCTTCCTGCCATATATGGTTGCCGAGCTTATTTTTTATAGCCGATAGTAAAATGTGTGTTGCCGTGTGATGCCTAGCGTGAGACATTCGTCTTTCGACATCAATTTTCCCCGTTACCTTCTCACCAACCCGAAACGGCGACGCGTCGCTGACTTCATGAAGTACTATGTCTCCTACAAGCCGCGCACTAATCATCTTCACTTCAACCTCTGAACTCGACGTGATGTAACCTGTGTCTTCAGGTTGTCC
>CAYYMO010000135.1:0-5650 GCA_964472955.1 uncultured Methanomicrobia archaeon
GGAAACTTATAGAACCGTCAAGAGTAAGTATGAACCAAGATACAGTAAAGGTTCAGTTAAGCGGCGTATCGCAGACGCTGTTGGGTCAGTTATGGTTCCGGGCACAATTGAGCAAGAAATATAGTCGCTATTTTATGACCCCAAGGCAATTGATCTCATTGAGAAAATTGACTTTAATTTTTCACCTTTTGCTAGTACGGCTGACAGCGCGGCTGTTATGTGGATATCATTACAATTCATGTTTAGCGTGAGAGCAAAGCAATTTGACGAGAGTCGCAGTTGGGACGGTGAAACTGAGGGACATCCATCTTATTACACTTAGATCTCTTATCATTACACTAACTTAGTGTCAGTGATAAAAGATAACTAGTGGTATCATTCAGTATATCTTAAGATATAATAGGATATACATCAGGAGGAGTTGAGACACGATGCATGAACAAAAAGAAGAGGGTATAACAATGGACCTCTTTGAATCGTTTTACCAGGGCGAACCACCATGGGACATCGGGCGTCCTCAGAAAGAGTATATACAGCTAGAACAGGCAGGAGAAATCGTTGGATCGGTACTCGATGTCGGATGCGGCACAGGGGAGAATGCCCTGTATTTAGCCGAACACGGGCACGAAGTGTGGGGCATCGATTTTATCCCCGCTGCAATCCGGAAAGCACGGGAGAAAGCCGCACAGCGTCACTTGACGGCTACATTTCGTGTATTGAACGTATTAGAGCTGCACACACTGGGAAGAACGTTCGATACCGTCATCGATTCAGGGCTGTTCCACTCGCTGAACGATGACGAACGTCCACGTTTTGTCGATAACCTTGCGGCCGTTATCCGCCGTGGAGGGACGTATTTCATGCTCTGTTTCAGTGAATTGGCGCCGGTACCAGATTTTAGTCAATTGAAAGACTTTATGCCGAAAGACTTTATGCCTGATCTCAGTAAATTGAAACTGGAAGACTATAAGAGGCTGCAAGTGACACAGGCTGAGATAAGAAACTCATTCCAGGACGGGTGGCGCATTAACTATATCAGGCAAGCAACATTGGAAGCGAGATTGAGACCAAGCGAAGTCTCCGGGTGGCTTTCGTCAATTTCGAAGGAATAGGTCGGGCTGCGTGTACACGTGTTTATACTGATATATTAAAACGGCTTGTAAAGTAAAACGTCGATCCACCTACCAACTCCGATCCACCCAGATCTCTCCACCGTGCCGCTCCACGATCTTCTTGCAAACCGCCAGGCCCATCCCTGTCCTCTCATACTCCTCAGTCGTGTGCAACCGCTGGAAGATCGTAAAGACCTTATCGGCGCACTGCATGTCCATGCCGATGCCGTTATCTCTAACGGAGAAGAGCCACCGTTTCCGCTTCTTATCGCGCTCCACGCCGATCTGCACCTCTAGCGGTTGTCCACTTCGAAACTTGATCGCGTTGCCGATGAGGTTCTGGAAGAGCTGGATGAGCTGCGTCTTGTCGCCGCCCATGACCATCGGCAGTGGTTGTTTTGGTAATGTGATCGTCGCCCCGCTCTCCTCGATGGCGGTCTTGAGGTTATCGAACGTTGCTAATTCGACCGTATTTCTTGACGATGTTCAAGACCTGCACACAATGAGCCGGATACCAAGGAGGGACTAAAGGGCGTAGTTGAATCCGCGGGATAATCCATGACGGACCTTGTAGAACATGATGCTCCTAGTGCCACGATGACGCCAACGATGTTACGCTGATGCCACCGCGATCGTTTCTCTTTGCACGTCGCGGTACGTTCTCCAGAGCGCAAGGGCGAATCCAATTATTGCAGGGCCCAAAATGATGCCTGGTATTCCAAGCGCGGCTAAGGGAACGACGTACGCGATGAGGCCAAGCGGCTTGGGTATCTTCCCTTTTCGCTCAACCCACGCCGGCTGAAGGAAAAAGCTAATGAAGATCTGGAACACGACAATGCTGAAGATGAGAACCGCGAGCCCTTGTACGATATTTCCTTGGATCAAAAAAGCAATAGCAAGGGGTATGTAAATAATGGCCCTTCCGACTATCGGAATGAGGCCGACGGTGGCGATCAGAATGGCAAGGGTGAGGACGAAGGGCACCCCGATGACTGCGTAGGCGACTCCTGCGATGATGCCGCTTACGACCGCCAGCAAAACATAGATGACGAAGAAGGTGTAGTATATCGGTTCTAAGTGGCCCAAGAATTGATCAACGATACCTTGATACGCGAGTGGTACGGCAGATTTGTAATCAGCTACAATCTGATCGCCTTTCATGAGTAACCCGAAGATGAGAATCACCGAAATGATCGTATAGAGGAGGAACGACGGTAAATGGATGATAACACCGGCGATGACATGCAATGCTAAATTGGCAAATGCCTGCACTATGCTTGACCCCCCCTCCCCGACGTTATGCGAAAAGTCGACAACGGGTGATGAATTGCGTGCAAAAGGAATGACTCCAGAGATGACCCGTCCGGTCGCGTTACTGAGCATGCTGTTAGCATCGCTTGCTGACGCGGCGATCGTCGCGATTTGATTATAGACGATGAAAAGGACATTCAGCAGTGCGTAGAGCATTACAAGAAAAATCGCAACTATGATCAGGGTGGCCGCAATACCGCGCCGACGGACGTATTTTTCAAGCCACCTAGTCGGGTAGTACAGAATAAATGCGCCCCACAACGTAAACGCGAGGACATATCGCCATGGCCATACGATGAAGAGGAGCAAAAAAATTACAACTGCTACTATCAGAGCAACGGTTGCGGCATAACGCCGGTTTTCAAAAAAGGTTGTGGCCATTGTTGCCTCTACCCATACGGCTTGCGCGTTGAATCCGGTCTTTTCCTCCAGCGCTACTGTACGGTGACCCGATCGTATATCAATTTTTCCTTATTTCGGATTTTGTAGATTGACGACCCCCGTGTGGAAAAAACTGTTTGAAGATGAAGCGGCATATGTGACCAAATCAACTCGCTAATGCACTACACAACACTCGCATGACCACTATAAGCTATTGCACACGGCGATGAGGGGAGCAACCAAAAAATTTTGTTATAAATAATTAAATGGTTGTGCACCTACAGATACCTATAAGCATAGTGGTTCATAGCGCTCTTGTCGACAAGGGCAATTGACCGTCTGCAAGAAGCTCTTGCGCCGAATGCTGTACAATAAAAAAACAACCCAACAGGAGAGCGACGTATGTCTAGCAAGGTATCGATGATAGTAGAAGCGGCTAATTGTGGCACTTGTGGAGCGATGATTGCATATGACGACTACATAACCAGAGAGGGGCTTGCCATCTGTGATAAATGTGCAGTAAAACTTGGGTATGTTGATGCGTTGGCCGAAGAGATCAAGCTGTTACGGAAGGCAAAGCGCACAGGGTCCCGTCGCGCGTTGAAAACCGGAGTTTTTCAAAGAGAGTGATTTCAATCAGATTGGAGGGCGGCTCTTGTACCTCGTTCTATTGGCAGAAGGATCGCCACTCGTGAAGCCTTCCCCTACAGGGATTGTCCCAAGCGATGCAGTTTTTAAAATTGTGACATAGAGAACGTAGTCACACTAGTTTTTAATATATGCTTGGCATACTGAAAAATACAGTCATGGTGCATTTTCCGATTGCGGAGAGCAGAACCTAAGCAGATATGGGCTACGTACCGCGAAAAACTCAAGAAAGAATACATGCAGCGATTAAAGAGCGCGAAGGCAAATAAATGGGAGCTGAATTAACGTACGTACCGGCTGGGCAAAAGAGATTTTCAAGGTGCCGTAAAGTACATTCAGATACACACATACAGCGGACAGATCAACCCGATTATTGTTATGTCGAGTGATAAGACAGGAGGTTACTAAAATGAGTAAATTATCTGACGATGAGATTGTGGAAAGTATTAAAATGCTGTTTGAGGGGCTAGATTCGTGCTTTACTACAACATATCGGCTTTCTCAACCAGGGTGTTATTCAGAATACGAGGTAACAGAAATAATAAACAAATATATGGAATGGCGAGAGAAGTTTGAGTTTTTTTTGGTAAATTTGGAGTCGTCTACAAAAGAAACAAACGCAACTGACTGATAAACGATGTAAAAAACCCTGTATAAGCTCTATCATTAAAAGTATAAAGTTTTGTCATTACTGTGTATTTTCATATGATCAAGAAAAAAGGCGGTTATAGTGAAAGTTGTTTAGATTGTCAATGAATTTATCACAAAAAATGCTTTTAACCGCTACGAGATCAGCTCGTGATAGTATGTGGAGTTACATTAACTGCGCGCAGCTTTGTTAATTAAGTCCTAAAGTATGACAACTTTTTCAACAAGAAAGACTTAATCAACAAAGCTACAATCGCTCTGATTGTAGCAACGGGAACGACGAAAAAGGCACCATCTAGCAGAATTTATCGATATAACGGAAAGAGTGGAAAATTGATCAGTGCTGGAGTAAGTCGGGGATAAGGCATCATTCTCGAATTAACGATAAGGATACCACATCATTTTTCGCTCGTTCAATGCCGCACGTTTTGTGCAAATAGTCACCTAAAGGTTGAACTGCTCGTAACTAGCTATCCTCATATAAATCCAAATATAGTTCTACACGCCAGTTCCGGTTGACCCCCCTTTCGTGGAACCACGCTCTTTCATCGTTTCTGGTGTTTTCTCAACAGCGGGCTGCTCTTTAGTTCCTATTGCCGTAGTCTCCTCTGCTTTTATCTCTTCTGCATCCTTGATGGCTACCCTGACTGCCTTTTTTTTCGATCGATGCATCTTCCGTGAGAAGTCGTCGAATAAACACCCCATCTTTTTCATGTGGTGTTTGTCGTGTTGGTAAAATTTTAGGAACATCCGCATCGATGATACAACGAGTGAGACCATTAATGCTACAACAATCGGGATTAGTATCAATCGAATAACGCCCACTATTAGTTTCAACATCACACCGGCGGCTAAGATAATCGGCGCAAATAGCAATCCCACGATTTTTGCCATGAGGTTCAACATCGCTAGGGGCAGCGTAACCGGGGCAAACAATAATTTGATTGGGGCTGATAACAACTCAATAACCTCCTTATCATTTTCTACGTGAACTGTGCTTCCTATTTCAATAGGCTCCTAGTACGAAGGAGGGCTATTATTACATAGATTTTTCTATTAGTAGTTTTTTGCAGATTTAACGTAGTTATGCTAACTTCAAATCCGATATCGTTGACTTTCAGACGGGGCTCGTGTGTATGATCCCAACGTAATTGATGCCTGGATGCAAACACGTTATAGCGGCACTTTGAACTTGCAACGAGTTTAACGTGTTATTTCCGTCCGTTTGCTCGATACTTTTCAGACGCTCTTCTTTTTTGTATCCATGTGATTTGGTCCAAGCATTGTGCAAATATCTCAGCACTGTGATGCGTGATTGGGGGCGCTCGTATCTAGACTATTACCCCATGCTAAGATGCCTCGACCCTTGAGTCACTGCTATCTCGAGACCTCGCGGTATTCGTCATAGAAGCGATTGCTGATGCCCCCTCGCTCGATCGTGACCGCATAAAGAGAGAAAGAGAGAAGGAAAGCACAGAAATGAGAGATCACGTCAATTAACTAGCTGTCCTGTTAGCGTCGATCTTCGTAGTCTTTACGATTTCCGATTG
>CAYYMO010000136.1:0-14828 GCA_964472955.1 uncultured Methanomicrobia archaeon
ACTTTGGGTAATGTTGTGTATTCCATCTCCTCGCTTGGCAGCCTATGTGGTTCAAATGGTCCGTGTCTTCGCATGTAGTTTGCAATGACATTCGCTTTAGATCGAGCGGCATCATAGCCAGGATCATCAAACAAATCAACAGGTCCGTGGAGTCTGCCGTTCGCAATCTGGAAGCCGGCTGCAACCACTCTTGGTGGACCATCAAATCGTGTACATTTGGCGTCGGCAAAACCGACCGGCATTATGGGTCCATTATGGCTCCCTCTCATCCAGCCACTTACGAGGTGTGGGAGGGTCCACGGTTCTAATACCTCTCCAAGCGCAGGCAACCCGGATTGAGCTCTAACAAGTCCTACTGGGTCATCCTTTCCGACATATTCCCCTGCTACTTCGAACAATTTTTCGGTGCTAATAGATGCTACCGGTTCATCTGCGGGCAATTTGGGATGACCTTCGCGCGGGTATACTCTCTTTATCACATACCTACTTTTTGATCCGATTAACGCAAGCATATCATACATTTCTTCGGGACAGTCCATGAACACCCGCTTGTGTTCTTTAATATCCCACACTTCAAATCTGAACCCGAGATGCATGCTTGGATCTATTATCAGCCCTGCAGTGTTGAACGGATCCGCAAACATCTTATAGACGGGCATGTTAAAGGCACCAGGTTCCGTTTTGTCCATCATGAACGCGACGAGGGGCTCTCCGGTTCTCTCAGTAAAAACGATCTCCGACGCCCCCGGGCCTAAACCTCTTACCGTGCCTGCAAACGCGTCCTTTAATAAATCTTGGCCAGCACCGTATAGTTTCAACTTTTTGGCAATATCCGTGCACTGGGTAAAGACATTCCACGCCAATCCGTGGATTTCTTCATTATTTTCCCCTTTGTAGTGTCCCATTATAAGTTCTAAGTCATCACCGACTCCCATGACGTGAAAATCAGTTATAACATCACTTTCTGCCGCCTCTTTAAGAATCTCCTTCGCTTTTTCGCAAATGCCTGGATGGACGGTAGCATGTCCGGGAAATCCACCAACGTCAGCTTTTATTAAACTTATGGTAACTTTGCGCATTCATTTCACCATATGCCTTTTTCTTAAAAATCGAATAATTTATAAATTATCGTTAAACTAATATCCTTTCCGCGCCTATATATTTAACTTCTCAGGTGAGAAGTCTCCTCACGAAGGAGGGCGAAGAGTGTCGGCAGTCGTCACAACGTAATTGTATATTTCACAGAAAAGGATAGAAAAAACGCTATTAATCTACAAAAAAGGTCCTGTTTCTGTAGGATAGGGGCACTCGCAGGAAGCCCCATCTGTACGGGTGAGCTAGTTCATACATTTGTCAGCGCTGGGGTGCATAAAAAAGCTTTAAGTACTTTAACGCGCATACTGGAAAGATTTAAATTATATAAACATATATTACAAGCAGTGATCAGCTGCTGCTAATTGTGCGTTCGTAAGTAATTGTTAGAGGACAGTATCGTTGTTATAGCGAAAACGGGCTCGTAGCTCAGTTAGGCAGAGCACCTGGCTTTTAGCCATGAACGTAGGGGAAAGAAACCAGGCGGTCAAGGGTTCAAATCCCTTCGAGCCCGCTTGTTGAGACGGTTGCAGTACGTGCATCTGGTGCGAATTAGAGCACAGTTACGGCAAATGAATGACTATACATGATAAAAGATTGAGCTAGACAACAGATTGAGTTGATGATTATCGAAATTATGGCAATTGTACATTTAATTCTAATAACTAATCGAGTCTCAATATGCTAATGTTAACGTGATTTTTTAAGGGATGGTTCAGATATGAAAAATTACAACGTTTTAACCCACATCATGGTACCGGAGCACGTCATTATATCAGATGAGGAGGTTCAAACATTGTTGGATACGTATGACATTGAACTTAAACAACTTCCCAAAATTCTTATCGACGATCCAGTTTGTAAAGAAATTGGAGCGAAAAAAGATGACGTAATAAGAATAGTTCGGAAGAGCCACACGGCAGGTGAAGCGAAAAGCTATAGGCTCGTCGTCGATACGAAAGTTGGTTGATAGAGAATGATAGATAGAGATATAATCGCCAAAAGTTATTTTACAAGGAACAAAATCGCTCAACATCATATTAACTCGTTTAATGATTTTGTAAGCATAGGTCTGCAGAAGATAATTGATGAACAGGGTATAATCGAAACGGATGTACCCGAACTCGTCGTAAAGCTTGGAAAAATCCGCGTCGATGCTCCAAAAGTTCGTGAAGCGGACGGTTCGTTGGAAGACCTGTATCCAACTGAGGCGAGGCTTCGCAACATTTCGTATGCTGCCCCAATTTTTCTCGAAATGACGCTTATTAGGGGAGATATCGAAAAAGAGCCAGAAGAAGTAGAAGTTGGCGTGCTCCCCATAATGGTAGGTTCTAAATCCTGCAATCTATCAAAACTAACGAGTGCGCAAATGGTAAAACTGGGTGAGGATCCCGTTGATCCAGGAGGATACTTTATAATCAGCGGCACAGAGCGGGTTGTTATGACCATTGAAGACCTCGCACAAAATAAAATATTTGCCGAATATGACGAACGATATGGAGGAAAAATTGAAGTTGCGAAAGTGTTCTCCCAACGTAGAGGATATCGAGCTCTTGTTATGGTGGAACGAGGCCGAAGTTCAATATTGGAAGTCTCATTTCCATCTATATCGGGAAGAATAAATTATGTTTTATTAGTTCGGGCCCTTGGTTTAATGACCGATCAAGATATCGTTCAGTCAGTATCCGACGACCCTGAGATCATCAAATTCATGCTTGAAAACATTGAAGAGGCTGAGGTAATTCCTCAAGAAGAAAACGAACCCATTGAGGAATACCAAAGAAGAGTTCAAGAGCGATCAATGAAGAAATTGGGTGAAAAAGTAGCAGCAGGACAGGCGACTGAGTATCAAACGAAGCGAGCCAATTACGTTGTTGATCGGTACCTTCTTCCCCATCTTAACGACCCTCAGCTGACAGATGAACAATGCAGATTAGTCAAGGCTCATTTTTTAGGGAGGATGGCTGAAGCGTGCTTCAAACTCGCTTTACAGAAGCGTGGAGAAGACGATAAAGACCACTATGCAAACAAGCGCTTAAAACTCGCAGGAGACCTAATGGAAGATCTTTTCAGGGTCTCGTTTAATAGGCTTGCCCGAGACATTAAGTATCAACTAGAACGGGCAGATATGAGAAATCGCGAATTAAGTGTTCTCACGGCGGTGCGAGCAGATGTGTTAACAGAACGGTTGACGCATCCTCTTGCAACGGGAAATTGGGTTGGTGGCAGGACCGGAGTATCACAACTACTTGATAGAACTGACTATATGGCGATGCTCTCGCATTTAAGGAGGGTAATATCGCCGCTCTCACGCGCTCAACCGCACTTCGAAGCGAGGGATCTTCATCCGACTCAATGGGGGCGAATATGCCCCAACGAAACTCCTGAGGGCCCTAACTGCGGTCTCGTCAAAAATTTCGCCCAGCAAGTTGAGTTATCTACTGCTCTTGAAGATGATGCCGTAATAGTATCTGCGTTACTTGAACTTGGCTATATTCCAATAAGTGAGATACAAACGGCCGAAACCCCGGGCGGCCATTTGAATACAGCAAAAATTTTCCTTGATGGAGCACTGAAGGGAACGCATTTAAATCCGGAGAGCTTTGTCAGAGAATTCAGAGGAAAGAGAAGACGTGGCGAAATCCCGCACTTAGCTAATATTACGTACCATCCAGATACTGGTGAAATAAACATAAATACAGATTCAGGACGGGCCCGAAGACCACTGATAGTTGTTGAAAAGGGTATACCGCTTATCAACGACGATCATGTTAACGAGCTCCAAAAAGAGCAAATTACCTTCGATGATCTCGTGTACGATGGCTTAATTGAGTATATTGATGCAGAAGAGGAAACAAACAGTTATGTGGCTATTTATGAAGAAGAGCTAACTCCGGAACACACTCATCTCGAAATTGACCCATCGCTAATAGTCGGAATATGTGCGGGCATAGTTCCATATCCTGAACATAACGCATCACCGCGTAATACGATGGGCGCTGGTATGGTTAAGCAGTCTCTTGGTGTATCATGTGCAAATTGGCGACTTAGGCCTGACACTCGCTCGCACTATCTGCATTATGCGCAGCTTGCACTAGTCAAAACGAACAGTATGGAAGCGGTAGGTTTCGATGAGAGGCTATCTGGACAAAACTTCGTCGTAGCAGTACTCTCTTATGAGGGGTATAACATTGAAGATGCGCTCATTATCAACAAAAGCTCTGTCGAGAGAGGACTAGGCAGGAGCCACTTTTTCCGGACGTATGAAGGAGAAGAACGAAGATATCCCGGAGGCCAAGAAGACAAGTTTGAGATACCGGATGCAGAAGTGAGAGGCGCCCGCGGTCCCGAAGCTTACGCCAATCTCGACGAAGACGGCTTCGTGAATCCTGAAGCAGAGATTCAGCCAAACGATGTACTTGTCGGAAAAACCAGTCCACCACGATTTTTAGAAGAGCCGACCGAGCTGGGGGGGCTCAGCGTACAAGAAAGACGAGAGACATCCTTAACAATGCGTTCTAATGAAAGTGGCATAGTGGATGCGGTTATAATAACTGAAGGTGAAAATGGTTCAAGGCTCGTAAAGGTGAGAACGAGAGATCAACGGATACCAGAACTTGGAGATAAATTCGCCTCCCGACATGGTCAAAAGGGCGTAATAGGATTAATTGTGCCCCAAGAAGATATGCCATTTACGGAGGAGGGAATAGTGCCAGATTTGATAATAAATCCTCATGCCATTCCATCTAGAATGACCGTGGGTCACGTTTTGGAGACGATCGGTGGAAAGGTGGGGTGCATAGAGGGGCGGAGGATTAATGCAACGGCATTTTCGGGAGAAAGTGAAAAGGATTTGAGGGAAGCCTTAATAAGAAATGGTTTCTCGCATACCGGCAAAGAAGTGATGTATGACGGAATTACGGGAGAGGCGATTACTGTTGATATCTTTATTGGTGTAATTCTTTACCAAAAGTTACACCACATGGTTTCCGAAAAGCTTCATGCAAGGTCTCGCGGGCCTGTGCAAGTGCTCACCCATCAACCAACTGAGGGCAGAGCACGTGAAGGCGGTCTGAGATTTGGTGAAATGGAACGTGACGTCATGATCGGCCATGGTGCCGCGCTAGCGTTAAAAGAGAGGCTTGTCGATGAGTCTGACAAAGTGGAAGAGCTCGTTTGTACTGCGTGCGGTATGATAGCCACATTCGATAAACGCCGAAATATTGTGTATTGCCCGAGCTGCGGTGCTGATACGGATATTCATAAAGTTGAGATGAGCTATGCGTTCAAGTTACTTTTAGATGAAATGAAAGCGTTGGGAATAGCACCGCGTATTGAATTAGAGGATTCGATCTAGGAGTCGAGCTATGAGTAGCCCAAAACGGATAGGTAAAATTAAATTTGGCTTGCTTTCACCCAAGGAATATCGAAAGATGAGTGTAACGAAAGTAATTACGCCGGATACTTACGATGATGACGGATATCCAATTGAAATGGGTCTTATGGATCCCAGGTTGGGAGTAATTGATCCTGGATTAAGATGTAAAACCTGTGGAGGACGAGCCGGAGAATGTCCAGGTCACTTCGGTCATATAGAACTCGCCGCGCCTGTAGTCCATGTTGGGTTTGCAAAGCTCATCAGGAAAATATTACAATCTACGTGCCGTCGTTGTGGATATCTCCTCCTCAATGAAGGCCAAAAGCAGCAGTATCTTGAAAAGATAAATGAGTTGCGAGCGACGGGTCTTTCTATTGAGGATGTTGTCAAAGACGTAATAAAAGAAGCGAGAAAGGTAAGTGTATGCCCTAATTGCGAAGAACAACAGTTGGAAGTAAAATACGAAAAACCTACACGGTATGTCGAAGACAGCCACAAGTTAATGCCTGCCGATATACGGGATAGATTTGAACGAATCCCTGACTCCGACGTTAAAATCCTCGGCATGGATCCAGAAAATGTACGCCCTGAGTGGACCATTCTAACGGTATTGCCGGTCCCTCCGGTCACCACGCGGCCCTCTATAACGCTTGAAAATGGGCAACGATCGGAAGACGATTTAACTCACAAGCTTGTAGATATCATACGGATAAATCAAAGATTTCAGGAAAACCGTGAAGCTGGCGCCCCCCAATTGATTATAGAGGACTTGTGGGAGCTTTTACAATATCATGTGACGACGTTACTCGATAATGAAGTGTCAGGGGTACCACCAGCACGGCATAGAAGTGGCAGACCACTCAAAACTCTCTCACAGAGGCTCAAAGGCAAAGACGGTCGTTTTAGGGGTAGTCTATCAGGAAAGAGGGTAAATTTTTCAGCACGAACAGTAATCTCACCTGACCCCAACCTCAGCATAAACGAAGTGGGTGTTCCTGAGGCAATAGCATATGAGATGACTGTTCCCATTGTCGTTACACCTCGAAATGTTGAAGAGGTGATGGAGTATGTTAGGAGGGGCCCTTGTCGACACCCCGGAGCAAATTATGTTAAGCGTCCTGACGGGAGGCGCGTTAAACTTACTGAAAAGAATTGTGAAGAAGTTGCCAGTGTAGTCAATCTCGGATGGATCGTAGAGCGTCAGTTGAAGGACGGGGACATTATCTTGTTCAACAGGCAACCGTCACTTCACAGAATGAGCATCATGGCACACCGAGTTAAGGTCATGCCGAATAAAACCTTTCGATTGAATCCCGCTGTTTGTCCTCCCTACAATGCTGATTTTGATGGGGACGAGATGAACCTTCACGTGCCGCAGACCGAAGAGGCGAGGGCTGAAGCGAGAATATTAATGCAAGTTGAAGAGAATATCTTGTCTCCTCGGTTTGGAGGACCTATCATTGGCGGGATTCACGATCATATTACGGGGCTGTTTCTTTTAACTCAGCGCGATGTTAAATTTACCGTAACGGAAGTTTACGACCTCCTACAGAAATGCGAAGTTGAAAAAGAACTTCCCGAACCGGCAA
This sequence comes from uncultured Methanomicrobia archaeon, assembly GCA_964472955.1. Taxonomy (GTDB): domain Archaea; phylum Halobacteriota; class Bog-38; order Methanoflorentales; family Methanoflorentaceae; genus DASPRZ01. The sequence continues at coordinate 7,060 of CAYYMO010000136.1, forward strand.
TTGAGGAAAACGGAATCGCTTACTACACTGGAAAACAGGTTTTTAGTCAAATTCTGCCGCAGCGATTAAATTTAACGCTTAGAGCTAAGAAGTGTTTAATGCACGCACATTGTCTTAGAACTGAGTGTGAAACGGATGCATATGTGAAAATTGAACACGGAACTTTACTGTGTGGCATCATTGATGAGAAATCGATAGGTGCATTCACAGGGGCAATACTCGATGGAATAATAAGAGAATACATAGACGACGGGTTGAAGCAAGCGTCGAAATTCCTTGATAATTCAACAAAACTTGCCATACGGGGCATCATGAAATTTGGATTTAGCTTCGGAATAGATGATGAAGACATTCCATATCAAGCGCAAGTTGAAATTGACGAAATCATCGAAAAAGCTGAAGAACGTGTACGGGCATTGGTAAATGCTTACGAGGTCGGCGATCTCGAATCAATGCCTGGAAGAACTCTAAATGAAACGCTTGAAATGAAGATCATGCAAGAACTTGGAAAGACTAGGGATAAAGCAGGAGAAATTGCAGGAAGGAACTTAGGCTTTGAAGGAGAGACTGCACTTGATAACTCAGCTATCGTTATGGCAACTTCTGGAGCAAGGGGATCTATGCTCAACCTCACGCAAATGGCAGGATGTGTCGGACAGCAGTCGGTCAGAGGAGAGCGAATCAAGAGAGGCTATGGTGATAGAACTCTACCACATTTCCGTCCTGGCGATCTAGGCGCGGATGCACACGGCTTCGTCAAGTCAAGTTATAAGAAAGGCCTGAACCCGACAGAATTCTTCTTCCACGCAATTGGCGGTCGTGAGGGTCTTGTTGATACGGCAGTGAGAACGTCGCAATCTGGTTATTTGCAAAGGAGATTGATTAATGCGCTTCAAGATCTTGAGGTTGTATATGATGGGACAGTTCGATCAGGAGAGAAGGTAGTTCAATTTACATATGGGGAAGATGGCATTGACCCGACGAAGAGTGACTATGGAAAATCGGTAAACGTAAAGAGGATAATTCAAAGCGTGACCGGGAAAGAAGTCGATCAAGTCTAAGTAGGTTAACATGGATCTTAAAGAAAAAATTTATTCGCTTCAATTACCACTCAACATTAAGGATGAACTTTTTAGTGAGTTATCCAAGCTTGATTTGCCTGACGAACATGTAACTGAAATTTTGCAAAAGACAATTGATGTTTATACACGGACAAAGGTTGAACCTTGTGAAGCTGTCGGAACCATCGCAGCGCAATCGATTGGCGAACCAGGAACCCAGATGACAATGAGAACTTTCCATTACGCTGGTGTAGCAGATATCAACGTGACATTAGGGCTTCCAAGGCTCATTGAAATTGTTGATGCGAGAAAGGTTCCAGACACCCCAATGATGACCGTATTTCTCGATGGGGAATATGCGTCGGACAGAGACAAAGCAATGGAACTCGGCTGGGAAATTGAAGTGACGAGAGTGAGCGACATCGCCGATATCATAACAGACACCGATGAAATGAAAGTGTATGTTACCTTTGACAAAGCTTCACTTGGGCAGCGTAACATAACGTTCGACGGTGTTATAGCAAAATTACAAACAATTCAAAACGTAAGCATCGAATCTGGAGACTATGTAGTTGCGTTTATTCCTCAAGAGAGAAAATATAGAGATCTGCTTCAGATTGTAGAGAAAGTTAGATTTATGCCCATTAAAGGCATCGATGGTATTAAGAGAGTCGTTGTGCGAAAAGAAGGAGACGAGTACGTCCTTTATACAGAAGGCTCATCTTTGAAAAAAGTATTGCAGCTCGAGGGCATTGATCATACGAGAACAAAAACGAACAACACAAATGAAATGGCTGACGTGTTTGGAATTGAAGCTGCTCGTAATTCTATTATTGAAGAAGCGATGGACACGCTTCGCGAACAAGGACTTAACGTGGACGTTAGACACATAATGCTCGTTGCTGATATGATGACGATCGAAGGGGACGTTAAACAAATTGGAAGACATGGAATCGCTGGTGAAAAAACAAGCGTTTTATCACGTGCGGCATTCGAAGTCACCGTAAATCATTTACTTGACGCTGCCATAAGGGGTGAAGTAGACGAGCTAAGTGGCGTCACTGAAAATGTCATAGTCGGTCAACCGATTCTTCTCGGAACTGGCGATGTTAGGCTGATTGCAAAAAGGAGTAACGCATAAATCTTTGAGGCTACAAAATGGAAATAGACGTGGCTAGGACTTTGAGAACTACAGTAAGAACCGGAAAGGTTTATTTTGGAGCTAAAAGAACTATTAAGTCTATCATAAATGGTGATGCAAAACTCGTTGTCCTTGCATCAAATTGCCCGAAGGAAATTCGCGCCGAAATAACAAGTAAAGAACCAGTCATCTACGATTTTAAAGGGGACAGCACAGAATTAGGCTCACTGTGTGGAAAAACGTATGCCGTTTTAGCACTCTCAGTGATTGATGTTGGTTCTTCTGACATTATGGCTCTTGTAAAAAAGGGGATGAGCAATGATGGAAGTTAAACTCACTACAGAGGGAATCAGATATATAGCACTGTTTGAGAGCTTGACTGGTGCAATTGCTCGTGATTGTATTGTAGACGAAGAAAATGATAGAATTATCTTCGTCGTCAAAAATGGTGACATGGGGTTGGCAATCGGAAAAAATGGGAATAATATAAACAGGGTTAAGAAGTCAATTGGAAAGCACATTGAGATCGTTGAGCACTCGGATGATCTGAATGAATTTGTTGCGAATGCATTACAGCCAGTCGCAGTAAAAAAGGTTCAAATAGTCTCGAAAGATTACAAGAGGCTGGCGTTCGTTGAAGTAATGTCAAAGGATAAGGGTCTTGCAATTGGAAAAAACGGCAGAAATATACAAAAGGCAAAAGTGCTTGCCCAGCGGCATTATGGACTCGAAGATGTAATCATTCAATAGCTGATACGAACTGAAGAGGTGTTTCATGGGAAAGGGAATTTATGCTGCGCGAAAGCTACAACAAGATCATAAAGAGCTTCGCTGGAGCGATAGGAATTACAGCAGGCGTGAGCTTAACTTAGATGAGAAGGCCGATCCGTTGGAAGGGGCTCCTCAGGGCCGGGGTATCGTGCTTGAGAAGATTGGGATAGAAGCGAAACAACCAAATTCTGCGATACGGAAGTGTGTCAGAATTCAATTGATCAAAAATGGTCGGCAAGTTACTGCCTTTTGTCCTGGTGTTGGAGCAACCAATTTCATAGATGAACACGATGAAGTGACTGTCGAAGGAATAGGTGGTAGGATGGGTGGCTCAATGGGAGATATTCCTGGGGTTCGCTACAAAGTGATTAAAGTGAACAACGTATCGCTGCAGGAAATGGTACGCGGAAGGAAAGAAAAACCAGTGAGGTAAACATATGGAAGGAGATTACAAGGGTTTGCTCTTTGACGAGTGGGATCTTTCGAACGTCGAAGTTGAAGATCCCGGTGTGAAGAGGTACATTCAATTTAATGTACCAGCAGTGAATACTGGAGGAAAGCACGCACACCAGCAATTTAATAAATCCAACCTGTCAATTGTCGAGCGTCTTATAAACAAAATGATGCGTGGACACATTAATACCGGTAAAAAGCTCAAAATTTACAACATCGTTAAGAAAGCATTTAAAATAATTAACAAACGTACCGGCGATAATCCGATGCAACTTCTCATAAAAGCGATAGAAAATGCCGGACCACGTGAAGAGACCGTTAGGTTAAAATATGGTGGTATCTCAGTCCCTAAGGCAGTCGATACCGCTTCACAGAGGCGAGTGGACTTGGCGTTAATGTACATCGCACAAGGATCTCAACGAGCATCGTTTAAGAGCAAAAGGACCATTGAAGATTGTCTCGCTTCAGAGATAATAGCAGCGTCGAAGAACGATGTAAGAAGCTTCTCAGTTGGAAAGAAAGAAGAAAAGGAACGTATCGCGAAAGCAGCGAGATAGTGCTAAAGTAGGTAAAAATGGGGCGAAGGAAAAAAATGGTTGAGCGTGTTAAAACGCTCATGGACGTACCGGAAAATATCAGGAACATTGGAATAGTCGCTCATATCGATCACGGTAAGACTACACTTACAGATAACCTTCTTGCAGGTGCTGGTATGATCTCGAAAGAACTAGCAGGTACTCAACTGTTTATGGATTTCGACGAAGAAGAACAAGCAAGAGGAATTACGATTAATGCCGCAAATGTTTCAATGGTTCACGAGTTTGAGGGAGAAGAGTACTTGATCAATCTCATCGACACCCCGGGTCACGTTGACTTCGGAGGTGATGTTACTAGAGCAATGAGGGCAGTCGATGGAGCTGTTGTGGTGGTCGATGCTGTAGAAGGCACGATGCCCCAAACAGAGACAGTATTAAGACAAGCCATAAAAGAGAATGTCAAACCGATTCTCTTTATAAATAAAGTAGATAGGCTGGTAAATGAGCTTAAGCTCGACCCTCAAGCAATGATGGGTAAGTTCATCAATTTGATCAACCATGTTAACAAGTTGATACAAGGGATGAACCCAACGAAATATAATGAAGGATGGAAAGCCAAGGTAGATGATGGTTCGGTGGCGTTCGGATCTGCTCTTTATAACTGGGCTCTAAGCGTGCCCCAAATGCAAAAGACCAAGATAACGTTCAAAGATGTTTATGAATATTGCGCCCAAAATAATCAGAAGGAACTTGCAGATTTAAGTCCGCTGCACGAAATCGTGTTGAATATGGTTGTAACGCATTTGCCCAATCCGTTACAGGCTCAGAGGGATCGGGTCCCCGTGATATGGCACGGAGATAAGGAGTCTCCTGAGGGGAAAGCTATGCTCACTTGTGATCAGCATGGTCCGGTTGCGTTGATGGTTACAGATATCACCGTAGACCCTCATGCCGGTGAAATTGCTACAGGGCGTCTATTTTCGGGCACCCTCGAGAGAGGTCTAGAGCTTGTTATTTCAGGCATGCCCAATAAAAATCGAATACAGCAGGTTGGTATATTTATGGGGGCCGAACGTCTTGAAGTAGAAAAAATTCCTGCAGGAAATATTTCGGCAGTCACTGGACTTAGGGATGCGGTGGTCGGTTCCACAGTTTCATCAATAAAGGGGATGGCTCCTTTTGAGAGCATTAAACACTCAAGCGAACCTGTCGTTACTGTAGCGATCGAAGCGAAGAACATGAAAGACCTTCCAAAGCTTGTTGAAGTTTTGCGACAAGTATCAAAAGAAGATCCAACGCTACGGATTTCTATTAATGAAGAAACTGGAGAACATCTCATATCTGGCATGGGAGAGCTTCACCTGGAGATCATAGCACATAAAATAGAAAGAGACAAAAATGTTGAAATAACCACTTCCGAACCGATCGTCATATACCGTGAAACCGTGCAAGGTCACGCGGGGCCGGTAGAAGGCAAGTCTCCAAACCGACACAACCGTTTTTATTTTGAAGTTGAACGTTTACCTGACGAAGTAATCGCACTCATTAAAGGCGGCATGTTGACTATGAATATGCCCGAAACAGAAAGGCGAGCGATGCTGATAGAAGCGGGAATGGATAAAGAAGAGGCTAAAAAAATCGTTGATATTTTTGGGTCTAATATGCTCATAGATGGGACGAAAGGTATCCAGTACTTGCGCGAAACAATGGAGTTAATCATCGAAGGATTCCACGAAGCGACAAGAACGGGACCACTCACTAGGGAGCCCTGTGAAGGCATTAAAGCAAAACTTGTGGATGTCACACTTCACGAAGATGCTGTGCACAGAGGACCAGCGCAGGTCATACCTGCTGTTCGATCGGCGGTGTTTGCTGCGATCTTGATGGCGGGTGATGTCTTGCTCGAACCCAAGCAAAAGGTGTTCATAAACGTGCCTCAAACTTTGATGGGTAACGCTACCCAACAAATACAGGGACGGCGCGGCCAGATACTTGATATACATTCAGAAGGTGATATGGCTATCATTGTCGGAAAAGCGCCTGTAGCTGAGATGTTTGGATTTGCAGGAGATCTCAGATCTGCCACTGAAGGTCGTGCAATTTGGAGCACAGAACTTGCCGGGTTTGAAGTGCTCACACAAGCCTTACAACCGGAAGTTGTAAAGCAAATTAGGGAGAGGAAAGGTTTAAAAGCGGAAATACCAAAACCACAGGATTTTATAGCGTAAAGGAGGAAAGACAAAATGGCGGAAAAGCCCCATATGAATTTAGCAATGATAGGCCACGTCGACCACGGCAAAAGTACTTTGGTCGGCAGACTATTATTTGAGACTGGAAATGTAGGTGCACACATAATTGATGCGTACAAGAAGGAAGCCGAAGCGAAGGGTAAAGGATCCTTTGAATTTGCTTGGGTGATGGACTCTCTTAAGGAAGAACGTGAGAGAGGAGTTACTATTGATGTCGCTCACCAGCGTTTCGACACAGAAAACTTCTACTTCACCATAGTTGACTGCCCAGGACATAGGGATTTTGTGAAGAACATGATTACGGGGGCATCTCAAGCGGATGCTGCAGTCCTCGTTGTGGCAGCTCCTGATGGTGTCATGGCGCAAACAAAGGAGCACGTATTCCTTTCAAAAACGCTTGGGATAAATCAGCTTATCGTGGCTATAAATAAGATGGATGCAGCAAATTACAGTGAGAAGAGGTTTAACGAAGTCAAAGAAGAAGTTGGGAAGCTTCTAAAAACGATTGGTTATAAAGAAGAAGACGTTCAATACGTTCCTACTTCAGCTTTTAAAGGAGATAATGTGACGAAGCCAAGCGAAAATATGTCGTGGTATAAGGGTGAGACCTTGCTACAAGAGCTCAACAAGCTTAAGGTTCCAGAAAAGCCCGTCAAGCTTCCACTACGTTTGCCAATTCAAGACGTTTATACAATTTCAGGTATAGGCACAGTGCCAGTTGGCCGTGTTGAAACGGGAAAAATGAAGAAAGGGGATAAGGTAATATTCGAGCCTGCAGACGTCCGCGGCGAGATAAAATCTATAGAGATGCACCATGAAGAGATACCCGAAGCAGTTCCTGGAGACAATATAGGATTCAACGTTAGAGGAGTATCGAAGAAAGACATCAAGCGTGGCGATGTCACAGGGCATCAAGACACGCCTCCAACTGTCGCTCGGGAATTTACCGCACAAATTGTTGTCCTTCAACACCCCAGTGCAATAACTGCTGGTTATACACCGGTATTCCACGCCCATACGGCTCAAGTAGCATGTACGTTTGTTGAGCTTAAAGCTAAAATTGACCCCAGGACTGGGCAGGTGAAGCAAGCGAACCCTGATTTCATTAAAGCAGGAGACGCTGCCATTATACAGGTTAAGCCGACTAAGCCTCTTGTTATTGAAAAAGTAAAAGACATACCGCAGCTCGGAAGATTTGCCATCCGAGATATGGGGCAAACTATAGCTGCCGGTATGTGCGTAGATATTATGGCGAGATGATAGAAAAGTGATCAGATGCAAAAAGCAAGGATAAGGCTTTCGGGGACTAGTCCGGAACTGCTCGACCAGGTTTGTGACCAAGTTAAGAGCATTGCAGACAAAACCGGAGTCAATATCTCCGGTCCCGTCCCACTGCCAACAAAGAAGCTTAAAGTACCAACAAGAAAAAGTCCTGATGGTGAAGGTACCGCTACGTGGGAGCATTGGGAGATGCGCGTGCATAAGCGTCTTATTGATCTTGATGCCGACGAACGTGCGTTGCGGCAGCTTATGAGGATTCAAGTTCCGAGAGACATAC
>CAYYMO010000137.1:0-7879 GCA_964472955.1 uncultured Methanomicrobia archaeon
TAGCGGCGTGCGACGTAAAACTGCCTGAGCATGGATCCTCTTCGGACTACACAACACTCCTGAAAGATGAATTGCAGACGATTAAAATTTTTGATGATTGTGGAATCTCAGTTTTTGTTAAAATGATAATTATGAGAGAGACGTGTCAAGAAAGTCTAATTCCACCGCTAATTGCACTATCTGAAATAAACCCCGATTTACTTTTAGTACTACAGCCAGTCACCCCGTTAAATCGAGAGACAGTTCCACCAAACAACCAGCAACTTCTCGAGCTTATGGACATTGCTGCGAACTATTTAAATTATATAAGATTAATACCGCAAGTGCATAGACAGCTTAAATTGAAGTAAGAATCGTTATTATGAAAAAATTTTCTGAGCATGCCAGGAGCAGAGACCAATCAGATAACGTTGCCCCTACTGGTTACGTCAACGCTGAGCACGCAGTTCAAAGCATTTCTGGCGATCGTGCTCGCCGAATTATTTATGATCTCGAAAGACTTATCGACAAAGTGTATCGTTTCTATGAATCGGGCGATTATGAAGAGGTTGTTTTAAACGTCAAAAAAATTGAAGCCCTTTACAAAATTTGCTTACAAGACGAAGATCGACGATATGGGCGCCATTTGTTTAATCAAAACCTAAAATTCCGTATAGATCACGATGCCAAGTTTTTGCGCAGCCTATATGAAGATTTAATAAATGTCGAAGTCAGTAGTTCAAGGATTACCCCTGAATATGCTGAACGAGCCGTAAATATCTCAAACGACATGTACGACTATATCACTACTTACGTGAAAGATACACCGCGACCAGTGAAAGTCGATAGACGAGAGAGGGTCGAACCGATCGAAGAGTTTCACCACACAGATTACACCGACTCCTACGCGTATGGCATCGGCGAGGAGAGGCTCGAAGAACAGAATGACTTGGATCTTTCAAATTACAAGGTGCTGTTCATTGGACGGCAGAGCATTTTAAGTTTAATAGCAAAATCACTAAGATTCATCGCGTTTTCATGCCTTCTGTTCATAATGTCAATTTTTGTGAAGAGTGTTGCTTATCTGCCAGTGGCACTGCGAGCGATTGGAGCTGTAATCTTACTTTTCATTACCGCTAGAATATTTATTAGCACGTACTCTGAACAATACATTATAACTACCGATGAAATACTTGTGAAAAGAGGCGTGCTATTCAAAAAAACAGCAAAAGCACCGATAGACTTAATCATCAAACAAAGAATGAAACAGCCATTTTTGGGAAAAATATTAAATTTTGGCAGTATTTTTTTTGGAATTTATGGAGGAAAGAGCCTTATATTCAAAGGAGTGAGTGACCCAAAATTTGTTTGCGGGCTCATACGTCGTATTTGGCATCATCGAAAAAAGTCTTATGAACCTTAATTTTTACGCGAATCCCAAAGCTGTTTTTATTAAATTTTGAGTCTTTTGTTGTCTGAACGGCAAAAGCTTAAAGACGATCTTGTCAATGAAGTTGAAGTGCAAAGTTCCACCAGCTGCAGTAGGATGCCCTCCCCCACCAAAGGCAGCAGCGATTTTGTTGCTTACAGGTTCCACAGACCTAATTGAGAAGGCCCCATTATCATTAATTACGACTTCAATTTTAGTGTTATACTTATTTCTCAATGCTGAAGCTAAATCGCTCGAAAACCCCGTTCCTCTCGCTACGACAACGCCATCGAATAGTTTCGACGACTTCAATGATCTATTTAAAGCTTCATTTTTTCTTTTTACAGCTAATTCATATTCTTTGGTTATTTCATTATCAATGGCAATTCCCTTTGATAGTTTATCAGAAACTATCTCTTTCCAATTGCTTGCGTCAATCACCGTTGACAATATCTCAGAACGTGGATCTTCATTTATCCAAAAGTCCCTATCCCGACCTATCAATGCTATATTACGAGCTATTTCGTCATTTGGGAGTAAATCTTGAAATACGATTTCGCACGCACAATAACGTTCATCGACTCTAAGGTAGTTAATCATATGTTTGACCTCATCAAAAAGCTCTTTGTCCCACACGTGGTGGTCACGCCATTCAATTGTCCAACCATGATCTTTTAGAGTCACAATCTCATCCGCAATCCCTGAAGTGCCTCCTAAATCTGACAGACTTAGTGTGATTACTTGACGTGGTGCAATCTTCGCAAGAGCATTCAAGTAACACGCGTAATGTCGCACTGGGGAAAAAATTGTGAAGACATGACCGTACTTTCGTCGGTGGAGTGCATCCGAACAAACGGCATCTAAATCAGTATGCGTAAGGTGAACTACTGTCCCCTCAAAATGCCTTAGAGCCTGCAACAAGTTACCATCCGATATAAATTTCTTTTTTTTGAACATTTCGTCGAGAGTCCCAGAAGAGTTAGTTAAACTTTATATCATGTACCAAAGCGCTTGGTGGTTGTTTGTCTAGGCCTCGATAATCTCAAATGTCTTGCAAGTATAAAAGCGTAGAACGCAGCGTAAGAGCCAAGTATATGTGTAATCAAAATTTAAGGCTACTAATAAAATATAGTCGCCCAACAGCTTCATCAACAAGGGACTTTTAGTAAAAGCGTAATTTCTGACTGTCTGGTGATGCTGTGTTCATTCATAGCGTGACATTTAAATTATTACGCACTAATTTTGCTATAAACTAACTTATCTGCTCGGAAATATAGGATTTCCTGTGCCTCTTAGTCGTACTATCGGCTTTGAAAGATGTCGTCTCGCAGAAGGGGGACATTCATAAAAGCCCAAGTCGAGATTTCGCTCAATCTTAAAAAGCGGTGTATGGGACTTATCAGTGGTATTCCGACATTTTTCACAACGGAACCCCTGATCCTTTCCCATTGACTTCATCCTCTTACTGCAACAAGTCGGGTTCGCTCTTTCGTATACATCGGCAAGATCAACGATATGTAGCTTTTCCAAATTTAGACAATCGTTCAGATAGCTCCCGCAAACGTGTACTTTGTCACCAATCTTGAGCTTTCTAATAACCTCCCTGAAAGCCCGTGTAGGCTCAAATGCCGCGCAGAGGAGAGAATCGCCGTCCTTAATTGACAAAAATGTATGCCCGCCTTTAATTGTCCACGGCTCTTTGTCAACAACACCAAATACACGGTATGATTCACCCTCTCGCAGATCTTTTATTTTCGTTTTTCTTAGGTGAACATCTGTGCCTTGATTTGTCTCAAAGATGACAAGATGCTCAAAAGGCTCAGAGATTAATAAACTCTGCGCGGTTAATATTTTTGCAGGGTTGTCGCCTCTAATTCCATACAATATGGGGTCCGGCGAATGGGGCGAAAAAACAACGCAATTGTTGCTTCTGTCGACGGTGTCCCATGTAAACGGATATGTCATTAAATCAGATCTAAAAACAGAATCTCGATTTATATACCTCTTTTTCCCGAAATTCTGAGTATAGCGATAAGCAACCAATTCGTAAGTACGTTCTACTTCTAACCCAGCTCCTACCGCCGCAAGTGCTCCTATTAAGCCTCGACCATTTTTAAATGAGATAAATCCTAAATCATGCCTTTCAATAAGCTGTAGTGCTTGTTGAATACTAAGCGTTGAAACCATCGCTTCGGTTGAGAACTGTCTAATATCCTGCGGTGGGTCATCACTTTCTAGAATTACTGCTCCAGGATTTGTGTTCTCGTCGTGAAAATGCGCCATTTTTTTTATATGCTCTTTTACGACATCAATAACATCATAGTTCCCATCAATTTTTAATCCCACTGAAGCATTTCCTCTCGTTTTATACTTTATAGTAGGATTGAGCCGTATTAACCGAGCCTTTATCCGTGTTCCTAACTGAACTTCAAGGTTATTTTTAAGTACAGCTCCAAGATGGGTAGTACACCCACCGTTTTTTGAATCTGTATCATCAATTCCTATAATCATTGTAAGCGAGATGAGCTGATTCTTGAATACGTTTTTAGATAGAGAATTCATTATATTGCTGTATAATATATATTGGTTACAATTTTTCACAGCAGTCATATGATAAAAAACAAAAACAGGAAACAGATTTTAACAAAAATTTATATGTACAAAAACCCAATCTATTAAGAGGTCCAGAAGTTATGAATCAAGCGTTGACAAGCCAAACATTAAGTGTGCTTAACAAAGCTGGATTCGAAACATCGCAGATATATGATGTCCGTCCGCGTTGTTTCGATATAGCGGCACGGAAAGCCTCGACGCTTATATTTTTAAAGACACTCACAAATATTGATGGGTTAAATGAAGATATTGCCAATGAGATCAAAAACCTTGCAGATTATTTTAGGTCTTCACCATTAATTGTAGGAGAGAAGGCGAGAGATCACTATCTTGAGCGCGGCGCTGTATACTGGAGATACGGAGTGCCCTCAATCAACGTAGAGACTTTGTACGACTTTTTTATCGACGGCGTTCCGCCGCTTGTCTATGCAGCACCAGGGGGCTTGTATGTCAATATTGACGGAGACGTGCTTTCTGAGGCTCGAACTAAAAAGAATATGTCTCTTGGCATACTTGCGTCGCAACTTGGAGTTACACGACGAAGCGTCAGCAAGTATGAAGAAGGAATGGACGCTAAAGTAGAGGTTGCTTTAAAGCTTGAAGATATTCTTGACGTTCCACTCGCGATTCCGATCGACATTCTGAAGAAACACATTCTGGAAGAACGCATGTGCAATATCGACTCACTTCCATTGATTGAAAAAAGGGCGCTAATTATTCTTATAGATCTTGGATTTAATGTATTTCCAATGTTTCGAACGCCATTCAACGCTTTATCACAAGATGGTTCAAACACGTTGCTGACAGGGATAAGCAAGTACACGAACGTTATGATTAAACGCGCAAAGCTCATGAGCAGTATGTCGCAGGTCATACAGACTAATTCACTGTTCATTGTGGAAGGCGAGTCCAAGTCTAAAAAAATCGATGATACGGTTCTTGTACAATTTAGTGAACTTGAAGAATTCGATAATGCTGGAGAATTGATCCGTTTGATTAAAGAGCGATTTCTAACTTCCTGACGACTTGTGTCAGTTCCTTGATAGGGCAGTAAACGGCTTATGAAGGAGTTTAGCAAAAAACTCCGTTTTTACTCTTGGTATTAAAGCTTTCAAGTTTCTCCAACGTAGTTAAGAGAGATGGGTTGTGCTGTCCATAAGGTAAATTAACGCACAGCGCTTATGGTAGGACAAAACTTAATTGTAGATCGGCTTCTATCGATGACGTCATGCGTGGCAACCTACCCTCACACTGACCCCCGGACATTACCAAACACACAAATAGGGACATTTTTTAACAACTCATACTTGAAGGGGCTGCTTCGAGTAGTGTTTCACAAAAGAGACCAATGCTGCACAAACATTATTGATCGATCAGCATGTAAGTAGTTGCAAGCGTGACGTTACATCTAGAGAGAGTGAAATACGTCTACAATTTTCACCTAAGAGGCTAACAATTTGGAACATTAACTTGAAGTGCGGTGTGATTGTCAACTAAGACAGCCACCCACTTCACAGAGCAGACCGCTGGCATTAAGATGATCTCGTTCAATCGTCTCTTTATTAAAAAGAGCTCTCAGTGGTATTATACGACTTAGAAGATGTATCAGTTAGGTTACCGTCATATGCCAATTAGCCTGACCACAGTACTACAGAGATACCGAAAATAAATAATTTAGTACACTTTTTGGAGGAGATGCAGAATAAACCAACTGATGATTCCACTAATGAAGATACATAACGCATAGACTGATTTCTCAACTGTAGTGGTTTTGTTTATATAAGTACATTCGTTAGAACATGTTGACATATGTAAAAAAGTAAGGTTCTATCGGCTTTGTATTTAAGTCTAAAAATCACTCCGCTTTTATAACAAACACCTTCTTTGCAAGAGAAAGGACTTATGTGATGAATATGACAGGCAAAATGCTTTTATAGAACCATATGCATAGTAAAGCCAGATTACAAGTATAGAAACTTGGAGGAAATGCATGGCACAACAATTAGGTGGGCAGCCTATACTGATTCTTAAAGAAGGAAGCCAAAGAACAAGAGGAAGAGAAGCACAAGGAATGAACATCACGGCAGCTAAAGCCGTAGCTTCAGCGGTACGAACTACGCTGGGGCCGAAGGGCATGGACAAAATGCTTGTTGACACTCTTGGAGATGTAGTAATTACGAACGATGGTGTCACAATTCTAAAAGAAATGGACATAGAGCACCCGGCAGCTAAGATGATCGTTGAAGTTGCAAGAACGCAGGATGATGAAGTGGGTGATGGTACGACTACGGCAGTTGTCATAACGGGAGAGTTGCTACGAAAAGCCGAAGGGCTATTAGAGCAGGATGTACACCCGACAGTCATCGCTTTAGGGTTCAGGCTTGCAGCTGAAAAAGCGCGTGAGCTCCTTGATTCTATTGCAGTAAAAGTTTCACCGAATGATGATAAACTTCTCACGAAAGTTGCAATAACCGCCATGACCGGAAAGGGAGTTGAACCATCTAGAAAGAAGCTTGCAGAGCTTAGCGTAAAAGCCGTCAAATCTGTAATGGAAAAAGAAAACGAGAAAAACACCGTAGACATCGACAATATCAAAATTGAAAAGAAAGTTGGCGGAAGTATCGAATCCTCAGAGCTCATAGAAGGCATGGTCATAGACAAAGAGCGTGTATCGACCGGTATGCCTAAGCGCCTAGAAAAGGCAAGGATTGCGCTAATAAATGGAGCGATAGAACTCAAAGATACTGAAGTCGACGCTGAAATCTCAATAACGTCCCCGGATCAACTCCAAGCCTTCCTCAGTCAGGAGGAAGACATGTTAAAAGGGATGGTGAACAAAATAACGAGCAAGGGAGCAAATGTTGTTTTCTGCCAAAAGGGCATAGATGATCTCGCTCAGCACTATCTCGCAAAGGCGGGAGTTTTAGCAGCAAGGCGTGTAAAGAAGAGTGATATGGAAAAACTTGCGCGAGCAATCAACGGAAAAATTGCCTCAAGTGTCGATGAACTTGAAGAGAATGACCTTGGAAAAGCTGGGCTAGTAGAAGAGAGGAAAGTCGGTAATGATAACATGATCTTTGTCGAGAGATGTGAAAATCCAAAGGCAGTTTCTATTGTGCTTCATGGAGGCACAGAGCACGTTGTCGATGATCTAGAAAGAGCGGTCACCGACGCACTTAGAGTCGTTGGCGTTACGATTGAAGATGAGAAGGTCGTGGCTGGAGGGGGCGCGACTGAGGTTGAGTTGGCCTTAAAACTCAGGGATTATGCATCTACGGTAGGGGGCCGAGAACAATTGGCTATAAACGCTTTCGCAGATGCGCTTGAGGTAATACCGAAGACTTTAGCAGAAAATGCTGGGCTCGACACGATAGATACGCTAACGGCCCTTCGGTCGAAGCATGAACAGGGCATGAAGACTGCAGGTCTTAATGTGTTCACAGGTGATGCAATAGACATGTTAAAAGAAGGAGTCGTTGAACCACTGAGAATAAAGACACAAGCCATTGGTTCTGCGTCAGAATCTGCAGTAATGATACTGCGGATAGACGACGTTATTGCCGCCAGCAAACTATCTGCGCCCGAAATGCCCGAAATGGGAGAAGGCGGCATGGGCGGCATGGGCGGCATGGGCGGCATGGGCGGCATGGGCGGCATGCCACCAATGTAACCGGCTTCGCCCAAATTTTTTCTTTTTTTATCAATCATAGTCTCTATCAATTGTATTATAGCGGAACGCAGCGTTTAAAAAATTTTTAGCTGTCCGCACGTTTAAATACTTTTGAATATAAAATATTAAGTGGAGTCAAAAATGATTCAGATAACTAACGAAGCAGCAAAAGAATTAAAAGAGCTACT
>CAYYMO010000138.1:0-10354 GCA_964472955.1 uncultured Methanomicrobia archaeon
AGGAAGATACTCAGGCACGTCGAGTGAGAAAATTACCAACAGTTTGATATATTATTCTCTCAATAATGATAAGTATATCAAATATGATACGTTTATTGAAGACTGCTATGAAAAGTCCTCTTCTTTGGTTAGCACTTCTTGGCGCTGTCCACAAACCCATAAAGATTTCAGTCAATGACTTTGCGCAGAAGCTTAAAACGAGTCCTATGACAGCCTCTCGCAGACTTAAAGAACTTGATGATGAAGGTTTGATTTCACGTAAGCTTTTGGGTAGATCACAGACGGTGAAAATAACAGAGGCTGGGAATTCTCTTTTAAGGGATGAATACTTAGAATATAAATCTATTTTCGAATGTGGAGGTACGATTGAGTTTACTGGTAATATAATTTCCGGCTTGGGAGAGGGAAAGTATTACCTTAGCCTGCACGGGTACACGAAACAGATTGAAGAAAAACTTGGTTTCTCACCATACCCAGGAACGCTGAACGTTAAACTTGATCGGGATAGTGTTACAGCTCGTGCGAGGTTAATAGAGTTCGAGCCAGTGCGTATATCGGGCTTCAGGACGAGCAATCGCACGTATGGTGGTATCAACTGTTATACAGCGATCGTTGAGGGTATACAGGGGGCAATAATAGTTCCCGATAGATCTCATTATCACAACGATGTTGTAGAAATAATCGCCCCAGTTTCTATTAAACAAACACTCGGTCGGGGCAATAGTGATAAAATAAAGGTGATGACGACGTGAGCATTTCAGACGCGATAAAATCCATTAGAAATGGGCAAATGATTTTGATTTACGACTTTGACGATAGAGAAGGAGAAACCGATATGGTTATACCTGCTATCTCAGTAACACCAAGAGACGTTGCTAGAATGAGAATCGAGGCGGGGGGACTGATTTGTGTAGCGGTACATCCGAAAGCAGCAGAACGGATTTGCCTGCCATTTATGTCTGACATTCTGAAATTCGTGAGTTCAAATGGTGACGGTTTTAAACTTAATTCCATTTGTGAACAACCAGGAGATCTTGCCTATGATAATCGATCATCCTTTTCTCTATGGGTAAATCACAGGGGGGTTAGAACGGGAATAACAGACATCGATCGTGCTTTAACCATAACCGAGCTTGCAAAGACAGTTGAAGAGGCTATAAATATGAATTCAGTTGATTTTGGAAAGTACTTTAGATCGCCAGGACACGTGCCCGTTCTGAGAGCTGCTGGAAGGCTCATACAAGAAAGACGAGGTCAAACTGAACTTTCAATAGCCTTGGCTGAAATGGCTGAAATAAACCCTGCTATGGTGGTGTGTGAAATGCTTGACGGAGAAACTGGGAAAGCTCTTAGTAAAAGTGACTCAATTGCATATGCAAAAAAGAATGGCATCGTATTTCTAACAGGACAAACTATTGTAGATGGATACCAAAAATTTTACGACTCTTGCAGCATTCACTGTTCACTAAGTCCTTTTTGAAAAACGAAGGGGAGCAGACAAAAGTTAACCGAGCGCCCCCCTCATAGTGCCCAGCTTCAGAATACAGCTTTCGATAAGACCCATCTGCGTTACTTCATCTATCAACGTTCTTTCACCTGTGCTAATCAACTGTTTAAGCGTTGGTTTTATTGTTTCCATCAACGTACAATATGTTACGTTTTGCTGTCTTTCATTGAGAGTTAGATATTCATAAACGTACTTCACGTCTTGTTGTACCTGTTTAAATGCGGCATAAGGCATAAAATCTCGTGCCACTTTCAAATTGAGGAACTGTTGCGAAAAATTTAAGTCACCTTGCAGGCCTGGGTAATACTCCGTCAAAAGTACATTAAGTAAACCTCTGTCAGCTGCCTCCTTTAACCCCCT
This sequence comes from uncultured Methanomicrobia archaeon, assembly GCA_964472955.1. Taxonomy (GTDB): domain Archaea; phylum Halobacteriota; class Bog-38; order Methanoflorentales; family Methanoflorentaceae; genus DASPRZ01. The sequence continues at coordinate 1,868 of CAYYMO010000138.1, forward strand.
TCCAGTTCCGATGAACTCTGGAGGGAGTCCTATGCTATATAGCGCACCCGTATATTTAATAGCACGGGGGAGATCAGGTAGTGCATCTGTCACTTGGAGTCGCTTCAACTCACGCGAAAGCTTCTTGTCTCTAATACACGATGCGAGATAAGCCGGCCTGGGAACGTCTCGCGCATATCCAATAGATCCTTTTCGTGCAAGTCGATCGCGCTGATTAGGGAAGAAATCCGACATAGCTTTTATTGAATCAATTATTAGGTAGAAGGTCTTGAGGTAATTCTTTGTAAACATGCCAATTAACTTCAGTATCTCGTCTCTCTGTTCGGCAGAATAAATTACTGGCTTCGTTTTTTGAAGGTCATCGCTTAATCTCTTTACAAGTTTAACAGTGCTCTGACGATCGCAGTCATAAATGAGGCTTGATTGGATAGTGACGGTTTTCAGGCCACCAAAATTATTCAATAATGAATCGATATTTTCAAGGGTGACGTGTCCTCTAAACGGCAGTGATCCAGCGCCCATAATTGGTGCTATTGTTACGTCATGCTCTCTTCCATACGTATAACACTCTGAGATGGCCAGTTTATTAGTGAGGGCTGAGGGAAGATGACCATAATCTAACGCGGCATCGCTTCGTCCAAGCATTACACGGAGAAGTTCCTCTCTCAAGCCTAGGTCTTTACAGCCGCTTAAATATTCTGTGAGCAGTTTCTGAATAGATATTAATTCAGGGACCTCCTCTACCAAGGGTATAATATGGATAATCTGTTGATCCACGCTTATGTTAAATTCGCGATTAGTGAGGTCTATCACATCAAGTATTCGTTTCCTGGTATCAATCAGTTCTTGTGCGCTCTTGCTCATTGGATGGATAACCTCTATTATACTGGGCTCTGTGGTCTCTTCGTGAATCCGGTAATAAGCTTCCATAATAGACATAAGAGCCATAAGCTGCCTGAATACCGTTTCCTGTGAAACACTTGGAATTCGTGGAGTAATAAAAACATCTTTTCCAGGGATTAGGCCTTTGGAAACAAGCCCAACAACAACCTCGGAGGTTTGAACATATGGGGTCATCTTCCCTTCAAAGTCTATCATATATTCATCTATGCCAAATCCTCCCTTGTTTGTTGGCATAAGTACTTTCATCGCTTCTTCAGCTTCTTTTTGCACTGGGACGTAGGTTGTTGCTGAATCTGGGTGTTGAGTGGCCATTGTAGCAGGAACCCTTCTCATTTTGGTATCTCCAAGCTTAATGTAAAGTAATGTAATTCAGTCTTATGGGACATTTACCATTAATTTTTAAATTAAAGCTCACTTAAATAAAAAAATTGATGTGGGTTATACAGCGCATTTAAATCACTCCGAAGATACGTGGACCTACAATAAGAAGTATGAACGAGGCTAATACGACGACTCCAAGAATATCAGTGACCACTCTTGTGACCAAAGCTTGAAGTTTGATGCTTTTTACGAGTCGTCCTATAATTGACTCAAAAATACGTTTAAAGACGTGTCCTCCATCTAATGGCACCGTAGGAAGACTGTTAAAAAGCCCAACATAAAAGTTAAGCCACCCCACCCACAATAATGTATTAGCTATCCAGAATATGCCTGGCCCAAAGTGACTGGCCCACCCGATTGGGTGGTACAAATTGACCACGTCTCCTGTGAATCCGTTAAAGATCACTAAAGCTAATGCGAGGAGCGCCATCCATCCTCCAATCGTATTGAGGGTGTGAGGTATCTGCTTTAAAAAGTTAAGTGTTTCCTCTGAGCCGCCTGTTACGCCTAAAAACCCTTGATTGAAGTTTGGATTTTTACTAAGCGTTACTGTAAATTCGTTCGAGGTGCCTTTTTCTGCAGCTTTTACTAAAATTACTTGCCCTGGGCGCGTTGTGTTCATGAAGGCATGAAACTGGTCATCACTTGCGATCATCGTATTGTCTATCTGTAGAATTGTCATTCCCGGTCGTATTCCAGCTGTATCTGCCGGCGATCCACTCACAACACTTAATACCCCTAACCCAGGCACTGGAGCAATAGCTGACAGAACGGGGCCAAAGAATAGCGCGAGACATATTAAGGCGACTATAAAGTTGCCCATAATCCCCGCCGTCTCTATTCGAAGTCTATCCCTATTTGTGGCTATCTTACCATTATCTTTCGACTCCTCGCCAAATAGCTGTGATTCGTCTGGTTCAGCAAACGCTCCCACAGGCAACATCACTACTACAAGGCCGACGGCTTTTAGTCTAATATCTGCCGCCCGAGTCAATAGCGCGTGTGCGAGTTCGTGAACGATGAGGGCGACGATGAGAGCAATGATGCCCCACGTTAACGGAATGAACTGATTTATGCCTGGTAGCAACAAGATATTTCGGGGCTCATTAAACGCAGTTGGTCCTGGTTTTATCCGAAGTATTAGATAGTCCTCAATTATCAAAAAAATAAACATGAAAATCATCGATAGTGCGACGGCAAAGATCCCAACATCGGCAAATGCATTCCAGAACTTCTTCGGGGCAGCTAATCGATCCAAAAACTGCTGACCGCGCGTCGTTCTTATCATGAGAATTGGGCCATAAGTGCTAATATTATGGCGCTCGAGAATTCCTAAGCTGTTAAGTAAGAGCACAAAGAGCCAATAAACAGAAAGGATTACTAGTGCAAGGATATAATAGTCCAAACAGGTCTCTCCATACTGGTGTGATGATGTTCTCCAACATATATGTAACTACAGATAACCTCGAAGAAGCGAGGCAAATTAGTCGTCAGCTTGTTCAAGCAAAACTCTGCGCTTGTGTAAATATACATCCCGTTATGTCAATCTATCGGTGGAACGGGCGTATTCAAGAGGAGAAAGAATATGCTTTGAACATAAAAACGACAACCACATTAGTAAAGAAAGTTACTGACAAGATACGAGAGCTTCATAGTTATGAAACTCCGTGTATAGTTTCCTACAATATCGATTACGGCTCAAAAGAGTACCTCAAATGGATCTCGGAGGAAACCATTTAAGTGATTTTTCACAGCCCAGATGCAGCCAAATGAAAAAGCAAACTAAACGAAACAATGAGCTCTTATTGGCCCCCCAACTAGTATGCCCTATGACAACTGTAAATTCAATGAAATACAAAACATTGCCGCGCCAATGGTAAAGCCATTGAAGATTCAAGATTATCATATATAGATGCAATTCAAATAGATGCACAATAATAAACAATCTTGAGACAGGAATCACCGATTTTTCACAGAGCAATTGTCGCCAAATCAAAGGATACGGAGGAAGGCCGTGATGTTTCGTCACTAAGAGGGTAAGAATCCTTACCTTCAGTGCAAGACGAAGTTTATGATTCGAGATCAGGGCTGAAATCAGAGATTCATAAGCATGACATTCCGAAGGAACTTATAGTATTGTATTGTTCCCTTTTACGTTCGAAAATGCAGCAAGAGACAATCATACACTGGGCAGACGTAATTGCACAAAATGTTAGCGGAAACCAAGTCATAGCTACAGGCATAACCCCCTCTGGCAACATACACATTGGTAATATGCGAGAGGTTGTGACAGCTGACGCAGTTTTGAGGGCTATCAATGACGTTGGGAAAGAAGCAAGGCTAATCTACGTTGCTGACACATTTGATCCCCTGAGAACAGTGTACCCTTTTTTGCCAGACATTTACAAGAAGTACGTTGGGTGGCCAATATCTGAAATACCCGATCCCGTAGGCTGTTGTGAGAACTATGCAGAACACTACTTAAAACCATTTTTAGATTCATTAGAAGAACTAGGCATTCAACCGGAATTATTTCGAGCAGACGAGATGTATAAAAGCGGGGCCTATACAGCTGCAATCAAACTCGCACTTGAAAAGAGAGACCTTATTGCAAAAATAATTGAGGACGTCTCAGGAAGAGAATTACCACCTGAATGGAGTCCATTTAATCCCTTATGCAGCTCGTGCAAAAGGATTACGGCAGGAGTCGTATTGGAGCACATGCCAGAGATTACTTCAGTTACGTATAGGTGCGCGTGCAGCGGTAAGGGAGTAGCGAATTATTCAAAAGGAGAGGGAAAACTTGCTTGGAGAATTGATTGGGCGGCGCGATGGAGCATCTTAGGTGTAACAATTGAGCCGTTCGGAAAAGATCATGCCGTAGCTGGCGGATCATATGATACCGGCATGCGCATCTCGAAAGAAGTATATGCGTTTGAACCACCACGACCGATCCCTTACGGGCATATCCATCTAAAAGGGAAAGGTAAAATGTCTAGTTCTAAAGGAGTCACGATAACGATCAAAGAAATGCTAGATGCTGTACCAGCCGATGTGTTGAGATACATGATAATTAAAAGAAAGCCTGAAAAGCTGATTGATTTCGATCCCGGTTTAGGACTTTTGAATCTGATAGATGAGTTCGATAGTGGAAATGATCGCGCTTACGAACTCTCACGGGTCGTCGGCATCAAATCGAGCGTCCCCTTCAGGCACATGGTAACGGCAGTTCAAATGGCTCCCAATTTTGATGAGCTCCTTACAGTTCTAAAGCGGGGAGGATTTGATGTCAGCGACATTAACTCGATAAAGTTAAGGGCAAAAAATGCAAAAACGTGGCTTGATCGCTTCGCACCACCATTTGTCAAGTTTACGGTGCAAGACCATCTTCCTGTTCTGACTCAAACGCTCACCCTTGATCAGAAAAAACTGTTATCACAACTCGCTGATGTTATGGAGACGGGTGTAGATAACGCCGAACAACTCCATAACGCGATATATGAAATAAGCGAGCTCATTGGCATCGATCCTAAAGACTCATTTAAATCGATTTACATCGCCTTCTTAGGGATAAGTTCAGGACCCCGAGCAGGGTGGTTCCTAGCATCGCTTAAAAAAGATTTCGTAATATGCCGGCTCAAAGAAGCTGCCGAAGTTTTAAACTTTAATGGTTAGATATTCTCTCCATATTTCTTAGTTATTTCTGGTCAAATGCTTGTTCAATATCGGCTTTTATATCTTCGACGTTTTCTAGACCCACAGACAGTCTTATAAGGCCTTCCGTTATACCAATGCGGTTCCTGTCACTTTTTGGAACGACTGAATGGGTCATAAGTCCTGGATGCTCTATTAACGATGCTGTGTCTCCAAGACTTACTGCGAGAGTGCAGAGTTTGAGGCTATTTAAAAACTTTAAACTCTCATTCAGTCCTCCGTGGACCTCGAAAGAAACAATACCGCCAAATCCAGACATTTGTTCTCGTAAATTTTTGCTGTTCGAAAGTTTACGATCAAGACCTGGATAAAATACTTCCTTTACCTCTGCTCTTTTCTTTAGAAAAGCAGCTATCTCTCTCGCATTTTGAGCATGTCGTTCCATCCTTACTGAAAGTGTTTGAATCCCACGTAAGATAAGAAAAGCGTTAAACGGACTCAATGCCCCACCAATATCTCTAAGCACCCCTTTCCTAATGGCATCTGCAAGTTCAAATGAAGCAATAACTATGCCGCCTAGCGCATCTCCATGGCCATTTAAATATTTTGTAGCGCTATGAACCACAATGTCAGCTCCGAGTTCCAGAGGTCGTTGAAAGTAGGGCGTTAGAAATGTATTGTCCACAACCGTTCTCAGCCCAGCCTCCGCTGCTATTTCAGTTATAGTCTTTATGTCTATTAATTTAAGCGTTGGATTTGCCGGTGTTTCAAAAAAGATCAGTTTTGTAGTTTTTTTAATGGCATCAATGACTTGATCAACATCTGACGTATCAACAAAACTTACGTCAAATCCGAATCTAGGTGCTCCTTTGTTTAAAAAATCGTACGTGCTGCCGTATAAGACTTCATCTGCAATAAGATGATCGCCGCATTTTAATATAGTTAACATAGCCGCTGTTATAGCCGCCATACCGGAAGCAAAACTTACCGCAGAATCTCCCCCCTCAAGAGCTGCCATTTTAATTTCGAGCATAGTGTTAGTTGGGTTTGAAAATCGTGAGTAGACGTACTTTCCTCTTGGAATACCGGTTGTCAGTATTTCATCAAATGCGAACGTTGAGGTCTGGTAAATGGGGGTTGATAGAGCCATGTTTTCGGGGCACGGTCTGCGCCCTGCATGAACTATTTTTGTATCTATCCCATACTCATACTCGTGTTCCATAGAAGTACCTCAAACGAGGGGGGCTGGTTGTTTTTCCTCTGGTAAAACAGGGAGCTTCATAGTATTTATCAAAATGGGACTTGACACTTCTTTTGCTCGTTCAAGTAAAAGTTCCTTTCCTCGTTGTGTTAGTGCAAATAAGGGCACTCCTGTACCTACCTGTGCCAATGCTCTACCCGCTACAGCATCTCGTATTGCGAAAGACGCACAACCCGTTGTGATGTCTACGGTTTTTACAAACTCTTTTGCAGCTTTTTTGTTCATACCGGTTACGTGTACCCCTATAATTATCACTTCCGTGTGCGTCGCGTTCTCAACTTCACGGCACTCACTTGCCTCTTCAGCAGTTGTAACGGTGACCGCAATTTTTTTGTTCCCAAGTTCAACGGCCCGTGCCACACCGAGAGGTTGGTTTATAATTGCGCGTTTACCATCGAGAGTGATGCCGCCTGCGTCTTCAACGCGTTTTACGAGCTTAGGTATCATCGTAGTTTCTATCACTCCTGAAATCCTAGCTCCAATTCCTTGCGTTAAAGTTGGACTCGAAGTAATAACGGTGCCCACTCCTTCACAAACTGATATACTAGCTTCAAGGAGTCCCTTTCGTAACCCAGTCATCATTACTTCTGAAGCTCCGAAGCCAACAAATACTTCCATCTCAATTGACCTGTTGCTAGTACACATTCCAAAGTCTTCAATTCTGAATTCAATGTTCTTTTTTATAATCTCCGGAGTTATCTCCTTAATTCCTCGTGCTTTGGCAAAAATAGGGCAGTACTTTATCAGCGGTTCGCCAACTTGTACTACTTTACCATCTTCAACTACAACGTAAGCCTTTCCTAGTGCCTCAAGAACGTGTTTTTCTGCCATATATTCTCTCTCTGAAATTAAAAAGTCTCAATTTCAACATTACAATTAAATACTCGGTTTAATAGGTAGATGCTTTTAACCTTTGCTCGATACGGTTTGACCTAGGTTTTCCGTACTGTTCTTGTGACCAGACTTATAGTATACAATAAGCGGCACATTAATACTGTTATTATCGATGTAAGCCCACTTTGGAACGTGTACAGGATGATCAGAAGTTATAAGCAACAAAGTTGACTTGCTCAAGCTATCCACAAGTCGTTTAATATTTCTATCTATTGTAGTCGCTGAGTACATTACGTCCTCCCAAGACTCGGCATAATGATGCAAACAGTTATCAACAGCTCGGAGGTGAATTGCCATTAACATCACATTCTCGAGCTTAAATGCTTTAACTGCAAGGTCAGTTATCCGCCTATCATAATCCACTATTCCGTGGGTATTTTCCACTCCGATCGCTACATCCACCCTATTTGACATGGGTTTTGCACCCATCGTTTCAATGATAATGCCCGACTTAATTCCATTTTCGCTGGCAATTTCAAGCACCGACCGTATCGGGGTGTAAAACACGTCAGAAACTTTGTAGAGTAAATGATGTTCTGGAGTATATCCAGTTAAAATAGTGCCAATATTAGGCGTCGTAATACGTGGTGGAAGTGATTTACACTCGAAGAAAAGACCGTCGTGCGAAACTTTTTTTAAGTGCTTTATGACATCACCCAGTTTGGTATAGAGCGTTACTCCCATTCCATCGATAATAACTAGTAATATCTGTTCTATTTCTTTACCTTCACTATAGCGTATAGCTTCCCAAATCTCTTTTCCATCGTGATCAGGAATACGTATATCTAAAATGCGCGCAATTGTCGGAGCAATATCGAGCTGAGTATATGTCGTCACGACCATTTCTTCACGCTAGAATAACCGTTCTTATTAATAAAATTTCGGAAGAAAGTGTCGTGCTACGAATCTTTGCGACGATGGTTTACTAGCACTCTAGCGTCCCATTTATTTCTATTCCGTTTAAACGTAGCCCTTAAATGAGACGCACAATATTTTTTTACAATCAGTTCTAATTTAATTATTTTCACGACGTCTTTGTTACATTAACATTATTTAGTGTTAAAGTGTTAAGCATCACGAGAGACCTAAGCGCACCTTTCTGCTGTAACGGTTAAAACGATATCAGCCCCTTTATGGATTAATAATCGGCATTGACATTTGTTCTATTATTTGTTGGGTCATCGAGATCAATGCAAAATGCTAGCGTCAGCGTTGCAGTTTCATGTGGCTTAATATAGAAAAAACACGGAACTATAGAATTAGGCTTTATATCGTTTGGCTGCCTGTTGCAGTGCTTCAAATGCTGGAAGCCTTCTCCCCGAAAGGTAGTTAATCAAAGCCCCGCCTCCGAGGCTTATGTGCGAAAATCCTTTTTCGTTGATGCGTAGAGACTC
>CAYYMO010000139.1:0-4980 GCA_964472955.1 uncultured Methanomicrobia archaeon
CATCCATCGCCACAACGCCTTTGCAGAGAGGGTAGCAACTCTAGGAGAGCTTCGCATAGAGCTTACGACAGAGCAATCTGTGGAGTTCAAGGCCTGCTGCCCAACATAAGGCTTTTAAAGAGGCAGTATTATTGGAACCCCCTAACCTACTCGAAGAAATAGAGAAGATGAATGAACAGATACATAAAGCTCATCGTTCTCGCCTCGAGTTAGTGGAACAGTTTAACGGTGAAATAAGATCGCTCATAGCAGATTTTGAGGATACTCCCGATAACTTTCGAGTCTTTTTAGATTTAACGAAGGGCCTCAACAGGATAGCCCAGAGAATTGAGCGGGCTCGCCAAAATGAGGCTCTCGATTACATTGAGCACTTCGACAAGGCGCTCACCGTCTTAAAGAAACGAAAATTTGAGACTGCTAGAAAAGAGTTAGACAGGATTCCAACATTGGGTATATTAGCAAAACAGCGTTCACTGTCTGAAGAGTACAAAAAAGCTTATGGTTCGTTACGAGCAAGACGCGATGAACTGAAAGAGAAGATCTCTCTCCTGGAATCAAGTTCAGAGTTAACGAATAAAATTGATCTATCGCGTGTAGAAGAATTATCTGAACTGACGTACGAGTTTGAATCTTACAATATGAAAGTAGGCGATTTGCTTGATGGTTATTTCGAAGCAAATCCATCGCGAGATTCTTTAAAAGTGGGACTCGATGCCGGTTACATTCCTGAACTAAACTTTCCAAAGCCGTTCAGTCATAAGAGCGCCATCAAACTCTATGAATTTCTGATAAACGAGCATTTATCCTCTGAGCCGATTACCACATTACTTAAATACGCAAAGTACTCAGAAAATAAACTCTCCCATTACGTCTCTGATACAACAACCTTTAGGCAGGTCATGGAGTCAAACATTGTATGGCTTGAGTCACTTGGCGACATCAAAAATCGGGCTGCACTCAAACTCTCACTTGAGGAGTCAGGAGACTCGCTGCTTGTGAGAATCCCGCAGATTATATCTTTTCTGTCAAAAATAAGCAGTTCAAGCGATGAAGTCTTGGCATTCTTAAGAAAGTTAAGGAAGTTAATAATTTCAGGGCGCTATGAGCGAGTAAAGTCGTTGTACGGGCTTGATGTGGAACAAATTGAAAGGCTCCAGTCAGGGAGACATCTTGAGGATCTGCGGAGGCTGCAGGACAAATATTCTGATATGGTTAAGAAGCTTGCGAAGTTGCCAGATCCTAGAACAGTTGAAACGCAACTTGCTTAACTTAGGGATTGACCACTCAGCGATTGAAGCAAAAAGGAGATCACTTTGATGATTATTCAGAAACCATTTGATTTATGGGGGCAATATTCAAATAATTTCTCGATACATCACACTATGAGAGACAATGGTTGAAATCCACAACAGCAATAGTGAGACAACGTTGAGCGAATTTTGCAACACGGCAAAGACACTTGGAGCCACATCTTGTAGCATCGTAGATGGGGATGCGATAGTAGTGGATGACCGGGTCAGACTGAAATGCATGGTGCCTATCTGTAAGAACTATGATTTTTGCATAGTGTGCCCGCCTAACGTGATGTCTGTTGACGAATTCAGGACAATACTCTCAAAGTTCAAAAAGGCGTTACTCGTTCAGATTTCTTATGACGTGCCCGCGTGGATGCTTGAAAAGATACGCGCAGCTGATGATCTTGTTAACCTTTTTAAAGATGTGGAATATGTAAAGGGTTACGGACAGACGTATGCGGTCGCGAAGAGCGATTTGGACAAAATCGTTGATCGTTTAGAGGCCGCTGCGTTTAAGAGGGGGTTTACTTATGCTTCAGGCTTCACTGCCGGTAAATGCACCTTATGTGATGAGTGTGCAGGAGTCGGAAATAGATGCAGAAACCCCTATAAGGCGAGACCCTCGATGGAAGCGATGGGGATTGACGTGTTAAGAACGGCCCAAAATGCAGGACTTCCGTTTGAAGAACCTGCATATGATAAAATCGTGCTCAATGGCCTTATCTTGCTTTATTGAAACTGCCGTGGAGACGTCTCATAGATAGTAGTTTGAGGTGACAAGCACATGATGGAGCGAGGGAAAATAGCCGCAGTTCAGGAGGCTGACTGGCGTGACTTCAACGGCATCCTCGAGGTACTCAGACAAGTCGACGAGGAGTTTATTCCGACGCTCACGGAGACTGAAAACCTTTACGTGAAAGTATCGCGAATATTCAACGATAGAAAACGGGGCTGGATTAAGGCAGTCGCACATGGCAGAGTGATAGGAGTCGTCGCTGTCATCTATGATTACACGAGACCAAAGTTAGGTTTGATAGAGACCCTCGCGGTAGCGCCCGAATATAGGAGATGCGGGATAGGTAGGCGACTAGTGCAGTTTGCGATGTTGGTATTACTCCAAAATGGCATGGAGTCATCGCTCATTACGACGTGGGAAACGAACGCCGCGGCGATACACCTTTATCTGAGCCTTGGGTTTAAGTTGATAATGGAGCGGCGAGAACAATCGCACCTAAAGCTGTACTTTAAGCGTGATTTTAAGAATGCTTCGCCCTTTGTATAGCGCCTAGGAGTCGTTAACGCCTAAGGTTTACGATGATGCTCATTTCACACTCGTCTTTAGTAAAAGGGCAAATGTTAGGGCAAATGTTTAAATCTAAAGATCCTATTCAAAAAGGGAGCAAATGACATACTACATTGAAACGACCTCTTTAACCAAGAAGTTTGGAGATCTAACTGCTGTTGATAAGCTGAACTTAACGGTCAGTGCAGGTGAAATTTACGGATTGTTAGGTCCCAACGGAGCGGGTAAAACAACAACAGTCAGGATGCTCTGTGGACTAATAACGCCGACTTCTGGCGAGGCAAACGTGCTCGGGCATAAAATTGACAAATCTGTAACATCCCTCATCGGCTACATGCCGCAGGAAACGGCGCTTTATCTTGATTTGACCGTTCGTGAGAATTTAACATTCTTCGGCAAGATCTTCGGTTTACCTAAAGATAAGATCCAGGAGCGTCAGAGAGAATTGCTTAAATTTATCCACTTAGAAAAATTTGAAGATACGCTTGTCGTTAACCTAAGTGGTGGAATGAAACATAGGGTTTCGTTGGCATGCGCGTTACTCCATAAGCCAAAACTTCTCTTTCTCGATGAGCCCACAGTTGGGATTGATCCAGAGCTGCGGGTATCATTCTGGGATTATTTTAGTGAGCTTAAAGAGAGCGGCATATCGTTGCTAATTACGACCCACTATATGGATGAAGCGGGACGCTGCGACAGAATTGGTTTTATGCGGGGGGGGCGTCTGATCGCGGAAGGCGCACCATCTGAACTCCTCCAGTCCACCAATACTGAGTCACTTGAAGATGCATTTCTTGAGTTTGCAAAAGGGATTAGTGCCACATGAAGATTAATCGATTGTTCGCAGTGGTGGAACGGATATTCAGGTATTTAAAAAACGATAAGCGTACGCTCGTTGAAGTTTTTATCGCCCCCGTTTTTATTATGCTTATATTTGGCGCGGCATTCAGTAGTCAGGTGCACGACGTTTCGGTGGTGATTGTTAACAACGATCAGGGAGTAAGTGTGCCGCCTCCTGGGATGCCTAGTAAATTGTCTGATAAAATCATATCAAATCTCAATACAAGCGTCATGAAGGTGGAGTATGCCAATGATGTGAGTCAGGCAGTAAATATGGTGGAAAATGGCAAGGCGTACGGAGTCGTCATTTTTCCAACTAATTTCACGAGCGATTTTTACTCAAAGTTACAAAGCCACTCAAATTCGGACAATACTACTGTTGCTTTGAGGCTCGATAAAAGTAATTCAAACGTAGCAGAGGCTATATCTAAAACTGTGAATGCTGCCGTTTTTAAAACGGTGACGGACATTGGGAGCGAGATGCCCATAAGTGTTAATGCTGGAGATGCGATATACGCGCAAAATGCCAGATTTGTCGACTTTTTTGTGCCGGGAGTTACGACCTTCTCTGTCTATCAACTCACTACGTTACTCCCGCTGATCGCTTTTGTCGGTGAGCGGTCATCAGGCACGTTGTATCGACTAATGGCGTCGCCTTTAAAGGACACTGAGATAGTGGTGGGATATACTCTAGCTTTTAGCATAGTAGGCGCGTGGCAGGCCGCACTCCTCTTAATCGTGGGCATTGCGGTATTTAATCTCACGGTTGTCGGAAGCATTTTATTGGCTTTTGTTGTACTCATGCTCTTAGCCATCGCCTCTGTATCGTTGGGGGTTCTACTTTCAAGCGTCGCACGAAGAGAAATACAAGCGCTCCAATTAGTACCTTTTATAGTGCTACCAGCGCTTTTGCTCTCAGGCATTATCGTGCCAATCGAAGCAATCCCCTCATGGATGAAACCCGCAGCATATCTGTTCCCCACGACTTATGCGACAGAGGCTGTCCGCTCAGTTCTTCTCAAGGGCTGGGGATTAGATCAGATATTGATAGATGTTGGCGCACTGTGTGTTTTTATCGTGATCTTTTTAGTGCTGGCAATGCTGACACTAAAAGGCAAAGAGTAAGAGTATATGAGCCGTTTATCGGCTGAGAAGAAGCAGTTGCCACGCAGTCTCTGTCAGCGAGTAGTTGAGTCGAGCGATGGATATCATATTCTTCAGACTATCTTTTATAGTCCATTGCTTCAAATTTATGGTTCCTAATCAAAAACCATTTCTATTTGAGCAAACAATTTAACACGTTCACAGAGAGATTATTGGAGATGCAATTTCGTGAGGCAAGAATTAAACGATAAAAGAGACGATATTAATGAAGTTCTGAGCACAGCAAAGGAACTCGGCGCCCGGTTTGCTGACATTCGACTCGAGACTTCGGAGGGCACGTTAATCTCTGTCAAGGATGGCAAAACTAAAATAAGCAGCTCAAATGAGCTAGGTGCAGGAATACGGTCTTTTTTGGAGGGTGCGTGGGGCTTTGCCTAC
>CAYYMO010000140.1:0-5194 GCA_964472955.1 uncultured Methanomicrobia archaeon
AACCTCTCCACCAATTATTTGGGCTCTGAATGCTATTGAAATAATGTGTCCTCGTGGATCTCTGTTCGGGTCTGAATAAACTCCAATTAGAGACTTTATTATGACTTTAAGGCCTGTTTCTTCCACTATTTCTCTAATTAACGCAGACTCGACAGTTTCTCCGTACTCTACAAATCCTCCTGGGAGGGCGTATTGTCCTTCATAGGGAGGTTTAGACCGCTTTATGAGGACAATAATGTGGTTTTTAATAATCACACCATCAACGGTTAAAGCTGGATTTTTATAAATCATTTGTCGTACCATTGGTAGGCATCGACATTTATCTTCACGGACCTTTTAATGCGAAGGTTTCCCTTCGATGACCAGCAACATGATGGCCATACGGTTGACAATACTGGCCCCATGTCAGCATTCACGACTGAACCTCCAGACTGAAATTCAACCACTTTGATGAATGGGTGAGATACCCCAGTGATACGACATCTACTCCAGTGGAGGCATAATCTGCAACGTTATGAGGTGTAATGCCACCCGACGCCTCTAACATAACTTTACCGCGTAATTCTAATTGTGTCAAACGTGCTACAGCCTCAATTATTGACTTTACACTCATGTTGTCAAACATTATGATGTCCGCCCCGCTTTCAGCTGCTTTTATGCAATCGTCGATTGATTCCACTTCAATCTCAATCTTTTTAGTAAAATAAAGCCTTTTTTTAAATATATCTTCAATAGACATTATCTTCAGATGATTATCCTTGAAAAGATAGGCATCGGAGAGCGTAAATCGATGAGGATCTCCACCACCTACTATAATTGCTTTTTTTTCATATTTCCTGAAGCCCGGAGTAGTTTTTCTCGTTCCGGCAATTGTTACCCCGTTGGCCAACTCCACACACTTTTTCGTGAGGGTGGCAATTCCACTCATGCGAGATAAAAAGTTAAGTGCGAGCCTCTCAGCGAGTAAAATGTATCTTGCTTCTCCTTTAACGCTCATAATTACTTCATTTTCTTTGAACTGGTCTCCATCTGTGTAGAAAGGAGATGTCGAGATGCCGAAATATCTGAAAATGCTCGTGGCTTCTGATAAACCGGCCAAAGTCCCGTCATCCTTTGAAATTATCTCAGCTACAACTTCGCCGCTCGGCAAAGTTTGGCTAGTTATATCTTCAACTCCTTCATCTTCTTTGAGGAAGCATTCAATCTCAGTGCGATTCATGGTAGCACCAAACGCTTTTTTATCTTAAATAACTTAAAATGTTCCAATGATGATAATAGGGATCTTCGGGTGTGGGGCTATAGGAACTGAAATCTGTAGGGGTTTAAGCGATGCACAGATCGATGGAAAATTGTTCTTCACAGACAGACACATTGAGCGCGCGATAAAGCTCGCCAAGGAAAGCAAATTGCCAGCTGAATTTGGTCCTTTCCATGATTTGGTAAATGCTGCCAATCTTGTAGTGGAATGTGCATCGCCGCAAGCTGCCCGTGAAATAGCCTTGCCGGTATTACAAAGGGGTAAAAGCCTTATGTTATTAAGCGCCGGTGTATTAGTTGATCCAGAATTCGCGAAAGAGGTCTACGAAACTGCGAGACAAAACAATTGCACTGTGTACATCCCGTCGGGTTCCATAGGGTGTATTGATGCTGTGAAAGCTGCTTCAGTTGGTGAAATTCGATCAATAACGTTAACTACCATCAAACCACCTTCGGGGTTTGCAGACGCGCCGTATGTCGTGGATCACAAAGTTGATCTCAGTACCAAGGGTATAATTTTTAAGGGAACGGCAAAAGAGGCAATTTTGGGCTTTCCTGAAAATGTGAATGTTTCAGCGACTCTTTCTTTAGCTGGGGCGGGATTTGAACGAACAATTGTTAGAATCATAGTTGATCCTACAGTAACCACGAATGTGCACGAACTTGAGGTGGAGGGTGATGTTGGAAGATTTTACGCGCGCTTTGAAAACGTGCCGACTGAAAATCAAAAAACAAGTAAGTTGGCGGCATATTCAGCTATCGCGATGATTATACAGATCTTGGGTTCGGTGCAAGTTGGCACTTGATGTCATTTTTGTTTTTATAAACACCAATTTGACTTTTAGGTGACAAAAAAACAAAAAATTCTAAAATATCGGCCACTCACATAGTTAGGTAATTCTTTGCTTATGAAAAGCGACAGTGGTTGTGTTTTGATAAATGTTTATAGAGCACGAAGTTTTTGTGAAACACGCTTCACTCACGATGTTTCTGTGTATAATTGGATCAAAGAAAGTTGTGAAACGACTTACGGCATGCGCGTCAAATGCTCTCGGAAGTCCGTGAGTGCTTTTTATCATGCTGTTACGAGATCTTACAAAGCTGAATTTTTTGTGCCGAGGGAGAACTAGCTCACAGAGGGGGATTATTGGAATTTTTTGGTGCGTCTTATTTCTATAACGAGAGAAAAAGACCTTTATGAAAGGTGGGATATTTAGTTTGAATTATAGTATATAATGGGTGAATCTTTGACGACGGAGACGACCTTAAAGGGGTTTCTTGTAGCGATTAGACCACTAAATTGCCTTATGGGATCGATAGCCTCAGTTATAGGTGGTTTTGTCAGTGCTCCTTTGCTAACTTTGAGTTTAATTTACCCCCTCTCTCTCGCGTCAATCGCTGTATTTTTGATAATTGGTGGAGGAAATTCGATAAATGACTATTTTGACGTGGAAATTGACAAAATTAATAGACCCAGCAGGCCGGTTCCTAGTGGAGCACTCACACAGCTGTGGATTTTAATTTATTCGGCAATGCTTCTGTCAGTCGGTGTCGTGTTAGCAGGTGCGATAAACTTTACATGCTTAGCTATCGCAATGGTAAATTCGGCTCTCCTTATACTTTACAGTTGGAAGTTCAAAAGATCGGCTCTTATTGGCAATGTTTTGATTGGTTACTTAACTGGCTCAACATTTCTTTTTGGCGGCGCGGCAGCTAACGCATATTTTATACCTTCAATCCTCTTTTCAAGTGCGATGTTTGCAATTACATCAAGAGAGGTTATAAAAGACGTGGAGGATATCAGAGGTGATTTACAAGTCGGCGCATCTACACTTCCGATTAAATGGGGGGTTCGACCGTCCCTTCTGCTCGCTGCCTGCTTTATGTTCGTTGCTGTAGTCATTAGTCCTATTCCGTTTTTAATTTCCGCTTTTGGGTGGGCGTATCTCACCATAGTCGTGGTAGCCGATATTATTTTGATATATTCAATTGCACTGTCATGGACGTCCCCTACAAAAGCGTCGACGTATATAAAGTACGGGATGCTTGCGGTACTAATGGCTTACATCATCGGAAGGATTTAAAACGGTAAGTATATTACAATGTCCGTTTAACTTTTGTTACTTCAATGTAGCACGAGTTGGAGGGTTAAACTAGAAAGGGGAATTACGTTGGCCGATTATCCATCACGCTTTATAAAGCGACATTCGGAAACGAATACCTACATAATAAGAGATGACGCTTTTTTTGAAAAAAATGTACATGTTCGTGGAAACCTTATTACGGGCAAAAATGTACATTTTTGGGGAGATTTGGTAGTCGAAGGTTCACTAGACCTTGGTCAAGGTTCAATCGTAAATGGTAGCGTAGAAGCTGAAAGTGCAGTATTAGGGATGAACTCCGTCATTCGGGGTGTACTAGTGGCAAGTGATGATGTCACAATAATGGGTGGTGTAAGGCTTGGAGAAGTGGTAAGTGAAGGAAGTGTGTCTGTCAAGCCGGATGCTGTTATAGACAGGGTTGTTGCAAAGGGAAACGTCGAAATCGATGGGAAGGCTAGTATTGGCTTTGTATCTGCAAAGGGCAAGGTCGTTGTAAAAAAACCTTAACCAGTAACGTCGTTTAATTTTAGCAAATCCAAACTAACAATAATAATCGACCGCATTTATGGGCATTTAGTACCTAAAAAAACTCAATAAAACGTAGAGAAGTGCTTTTTTTTCAAAGTCGTAATCATTTCATTAACCAAGCGTATACGCTCTATTTAGACATTTGCTAAGTTGTTTCGTCGGCTCAATACACACGAACTTCGCATAGACTTATGGTCGCTTGCTAATTGAATGTGGATGCAGAATGAGCGTTTGCGGAGGTAGTCCTGTTTGAAAGTCTAAGGGCTAACAGAAAAAGCGTCAATCGAAGATTTCAATGCTCGAAATTCGTGCTCTCCACTTTTTACCATTGCAGCAAGTACCGCTTGTCCGAACGATATGCCGCCATCTCCTCGCGGAACTTTTGTATTGGTAAATAATTCTAAGTTATTGTCATAACAAATTTTCCCGATCTTTGATACTATGGCTTTATTATAAGCAACTCCACCGCTCAGGCCTATGTTTCTTATATCGGCATTTTCGGCCGCATTAACTGCAATTGTAGCAAGGCCTTGTGCTACGGCGTCCTGGGCAGAAGCTGCGATATTCTTTACGCTTATGCCTTTGTTTTTTGCTTCTAAAACAGCGCCGAGTATCAGCCTTGTATCGAGTACAAGTCTCCCATGATGCATTGAAATGTCGAGAGGTAATTTAACAAGTTGGTGCCCATAGTGAGCAATGGCTTCAAGCGTCATTGCCGGTTCACCGTCATAAGTCCGTTTTTTGCAGATGCCGAGAGCTGCAGAAACCGCGTCAAGTACTCTTCCAGTGCTTGAGGTCGTTGTTACATTCACATTTTGTTCGATTTGATGTAATATCACGGTTGACTCGATATTAGACAGGCCGAGGTTCGTGAGGGTACTGCTCAGCTCTCGACCATCACAGATATCATAGAGCATTCCTGCAATCATTCTTATCGGGTATGCAGTGGCTAAGTCCCCCCCTGGCATATAGACCGGCATGAGGCCCCCGACTCTTTCAAGATCAGGATTGAATATTTCCCCCCCCCAAATTGTACCATCATATCCATACCCCACACCGTCAATTGCGATTCCAATCATGTCTTTTGGCGCTCCTTCACCAATAAGCGAAGCGATATGAGCGTGATGGTGCTGTACCGGATACGTCTCTCCAAGTTCTGCTGCCAGAAAAGTGGAGCGGAGAGTTGGGTGATAGTCATGAGCAATCAAGCTTACGTTTACGCCACTCATATTAATTAGTCCGTAAACCGATTGTTTGAGGTAGTCGAAGGTCTTTGGTTTATTAATATTCCCGACGTGCTGCGATAT
>CAYYMO010000141.1:0-27742 GCA_964472955.1 uncultured Methanomicrobia archaeon
TTTTTCTTATATCGAAGTCTTGACAGACAATTAACCGACTTTCTAATTGAAGAATAAGAGTACCAGACGCCTGTTCCTAACAAGAGCTAAAAATACAAAGACTTTGACAACCTACTTATTTAATGCAATCTGCTGACGAAAAACAGATATATTGCTAGTAAATAACCTTCAGGTTGTTCTATCAAACAAGCGGGGGTTGCCAAGCTAGGTCAAAGGCGATAGGTTCAGGGCCTATTCTCGTAGGAGTTCGTGCGTTCAAATCGCACTCCCCGCATAACTTCTTTTGCAAAGTTACATCTTTAATTTAGTACAAATGATGCGGTAGAAGTTTCATCTTGCTTTCGATTTACGTTTGAACTTCTACTCAACAATATGATGGACTATCCATTGCAGATACCTTGCTGAAGATGCGCTACACTAGATTTTTAGTATAAAGACGACTGGTGTACTTTAAACTTCGAAAAAGACGTTATCATGTATCGAACAATTTATTTTCACTAAAATTAGAGTGAAAACATGACTCTTTTACGAAAAAGTTGGGATCAACGATGTGAGAATTTCACTTATCGACTTCGCCTTTCGAGTTTACGTTCTTGATAATCACTGACTTCTGAAAGCGGTTACTCTAAAAGTAAAAAGCTGGACTTAAGTATACTTCAATCAAGCTCTTTTTCTCTGTCTCCCAGTACTTCTTCTTCAGTCACATAATCGTCTTTAACATAAACGTAAATGCCTAATTTTCTTGCGAGTTTGTCTACAGTATCCACATCGTCATCTGACACCCGAAATTGCTGCAAATCCCCACTTGGATGTTCATAGAGTATTCCATTTTCAATCAGTTCAGCTTCGAGTTCTTCTGATTTTGAAACGAAAAATATCCTCATGGTCATGCCGTCCTAAACCTATGCATAAATATTACTTATGTGCTCTTGTGTGATATTACACGTGGTATTTAACGTATGTTTTTTCTGTCGCAGCTATATGACTTTCAGTTAGTTATTTATTTTGAATTGATATAATGCGGTTACGCTATTATGAATAAATGGGATAACATTCAACAGTAGTTCTACAGTTGTGTTGTAGTATATGTTAAACGCACCCAGCATCACCTAGAGAAGGTCGATTAAGAGCTCGTTGATAGCGTAGTAAAAGCACAAGATAGACAGAGATTAAAAGAAGATGACGTGTAATTAATATGCTTATTTTCACGTGCACAAAGTGCACCGGGATTGCGGTCGGGCTGTGAAGCTCATGGCTTACAGGAAGGGAAATCAGGCGCTCTGGCAAAAATATTGCTAAGACGCGGGAAAATCTTTTCTTCTTGAAAGGATTTCAGCACTCATGTAGGACTCGTGTATTTGAACAAACTCACAGTTGCTAATGTTCAGGAGTTGTTGTAGACTTAATTGTTTAGATCTGTCATATCTTGATTTTATTCAGAAATGCCCCTTTAAGGTACGACAAAGTTGTTTCAAAATATTCTTGTAAATTCAAAGTAAAACTTATACAAGCAACGTAGTTGGATCAAAACAGCATCTATTAGAGAGGATAGTTCAAAATCTACGGGTTCAAAGCATTATTGTCTTAATGTCCTCCATTGATTCTCCTTTGAGCACTGCCCAAATTTGCAATATCAGAAAGAAGTGACAGCGTGCAAGACCTAAGGTGCCGAGATATCACATCAGCCGAAAAAATGTTATCGAGACTGAGACACTGAAAACAGCGAAATGTTTTGGACTAACTATGTTCAGAATCCACCCCACCTAAAACAAAGATTTAAACTTCACATTCCAACATTTTTGCGGAAAAGCTTATTGTTTTAGAATAACGTCCAATTAAAGGATGAACCCACTTCAACCAGTGAGTTTATGGTACTCTTAATATTAGTAAATAAGGGATTGATTATGACAAATGAAGATGAAGATCTGCCCGTCGATCTGACGAAAAAGCATTGTGCACCTTGCGAAATAGGGACACAACCGTTTGATCTTGAGACAATAAATGAACTTTTGCCGGTGGTACCGGAGTGGAAGTTAGAGGACACAAAAATAATCAAAAGGGGGTTCAGGTTCAAAGACTTTGTAGAGGCCATGAAATTTGTTAATAAAGTCGCAAATATCGCTGAATCTGAAGGACACCATCCGGATATTTTTATCTCTTACAATTACGTAAGAATTTCGTTGATGACTCATAACATAGGTGGTTTGTCAGAGAACGATTTTATTATGGCAGCAAAGATCAATGAGTTATATACTAGAGAGTACACCGGATAACTTTAGATCTGCAAAGAATGATGAAAAATTTAATGATGAGTGGGACTCTAAAAAATGCTGTCAAAATTACCGTTTTATTCAGGAAAAAAGAATTGACGTATAATATTTAAATGAGCGGGAGGGTAACTAGCAGAAAGTAGCACTGGAAATGGAAAAAATTAAGATCGACTTCTATTCAGATGAAAATCATGCTGCTTTACTGAATCACTTTTAAAGGAAAGATTAAGACGCTGTTACCAACGAATGCTCAAAAGAGCGTGGTAGAACTATCGAATTAAACGTTCATTAAAAACGTAAGAAAAAAGCCTTATCGTTTAATGATGAGAAGACCCACTATCATTCACAAAAAATTAAGTGGAGATTCGTTTGCAAACTTTATTAGAGTTGACGTTTTGGAAAACGAAAAAAGGTATGTAAAAACATTGTCCACTAGTAAAAATGCGGCTAACTTTAACAAGGGAGTTATAGCGGTCACGTATATTGGAACATGCTGTTTGCTGCAGGCATGTGTTCCTGTAAAAAAGCAACTACAGCGTTATGATTTAATTTAATCATCAGCGTTTGCGTTGGTAGGAGAAAGATTGACGGCTGATGCTACAGGAGCGATTCAGAAAGAACAGCGACACTTTTCACGAGGGTCAAAAAAAACTGAAGATGATAGAGAAACAGCTGTTCGTGAAGGTTTGGCTTAAAGAAAGAGAGATACTTTTTAATATAAAACGTGTGATGGGCCCGAGGCGATTTGAACGCCTGACCTCACGGTTATCAGCCGTGCGCATACTCTCCATACCAAATACCTATCGGGATAGATTCGAACCTGGCTAAGCTACGGGCCCTTAAACGCGTCTTTAAGGCATTCCCTTATAGGTCCATTTAATATATAATAATTCTCATCTCTTAAAATAATAAAAATATTTGTCACTGCGCAGTTCGACCTTTAAACGGAGACAAATTTTTACACGGATTATTAAAAAATTAAGGAAGGCTTATATTTATTAATAATCAATCAGACAAAAGTAATTAAATCTGAACGCTAGGTGAAGAATTACTTAAAGAATCGTTTGTTAATAATTTAATACGAGAGGGCCGGTAGATCAGGGGTAGATCGCTACCTTGGCATGGTAGAGGCCTCGGGTTCAATTCCCGACCGGTCCATTTCTTACTTCAATTCCTATGATTCTAGAAGGGTTTAAAGCCGTAGAGTGTAAAAAAGAGAAGATCATGACCAACAATAAACCCATATTAACTATGCATCGTCTTGTTGATGCCGCGTTTGTCAGTTCCTCAATATTAACAGCCAAAAATACGATAAACTCGTAAACATTATATTTCAACGCATATAATGCACGCATAATGTACCTTTAGTAATGATATGAGAAATGATTACAACAAGCTACGAAGCCTGAGACAATTAGTGCTGTTGCTTCAATCAGTGTGATGCACAAACGTTTATAAATTGAAGTGAAACATACATTTAGATGCAAATCAAATGTCCTACGTGTGGCAGCAACTATTGTATCGCATCACCAGAGCAGGTCATTACTAGCTCTAGCACTTTATATCAGAAATGTGATAAGTGTCCTGATTTAATCCTAGATAAGACCGCTATTCTCGACCCTTTCAAAATTAATTTCAATGACTTAAATTGCAATAAATGCGGTAAAAGACCGTTAGATGCTGTGATGGCCCATATTCTTGCGTTATCGCTAGACGATCGGAAACATCCAGACATCACGTTACGAGAAGTAGGTACTCCGCTTTTATGTCCAGGCGTCCGTACGTATTCAGTTCCTGTATTAGCTCACAACAGTCTTATTATTTTAACCAAAGAACAGCAAATTGCAGATGCTGCAAGTAAAATAGTAGATGAGGTGACCGAAGTTAAGGCGGTTATAAGACGAGAAGATGAAAGAATCATTGGACTTTTCGATTCAGACACTTCACCTTATACATGTGACCTCGTAGCAGGCTGTGATGTTCGTTCAGACCTGATAACTTCAGCTTACGGACAGCTTCTAATCTACAAAAGTCAATCAAAAGCACACATAGAGCACGATAATACCACAAAGATGCTCAAACTTGGATCCCTACCAATAGAAGACTCAGTTGTGCTAGATGGGCTCTCAGGTCCTGGAACGCTTGGACTTATGAGTGTGCTCATGGGGGCCTCAAAAGTCATATTAAATGACGCTTGGTTACCTTTCACAAAAAATGCTTACTTAAACCTTCACGTTAACAAGAATATTTTGGGTTTAAAATCTATCAGAAAGGAAAGCTTTGAGGGATTAAAAGAAGTTGCAACAACTCCAGATTTGATAAGTAAAGCCGAAACAGAGGGCTGCGAAATAGAACTCTATCATGGTGATTTAAGGAAGTTTGAGGAAAAACCCTTAAAAGCTGATGTAGTTTTACTGGATGCATTTCCAGGAACAGAACACCGATGGATTTCGACAATAGAAAAGTTAAGGTCCTTCACGAGAGGAGATGTATACCTAATCTAACACAGTTGTTTTGTACTCCGGTTTTTTACGTCCCTAAGAACACTTCAACACTCTTTTATAAAATGTCAGGTCTGCGTTCAAAACTTACAATAAAAGACATCATTAGACACTCAGGAAGAATTGGAGAGGAGGTGTTTTTTATAAATTATTTTGCATTTATTGAATGAAAATATTTACGCGCCTCGATACGAGCGACCAATAGCTAGGTGGTTCTTGCTCGTAAGTCATAAAAATAACTGCAACGCCAATTTTCTTACACGAGATTACTCTTTGTTCGATTTATTTTCCTGTCAGTATGACCAATATTATCAGTTATAGTACAACATTCCCTAACTGTGTTGCTAATGATTTCATTTGAAAGATCTTTACTGTTTAATTTAAGCATTTATCAGAATAGAACTTACTTTTAGATACGGTTATATGGCTTATGTGAAGTCCTCTCTCCCAGCTATTCCTTAATGACAAATTCATATGGTAACGCACTCGAATCCACTTGAATAAGCTGGTACAATTAATCAAGGTACGTATACAGCAGACCTTATGATGCAAGAACGATATTACACATGATTGAACGATGATATCTATAGTTCTTGGCACTAGGCCTGAAATAATAAAAATGTCTCCAGTGATTAGAGCATGCGAGAAGCAGCACATTGACTTTTTCATTTTACACACAGGTCAACATTACTCTTACGAGATGGACAAGATTTTTTTTGAAGAATTAAGGCTCCCAGCTGCTCAATATAATCTCGATACAGGGTCGGGGTTACACGCAGAACAAACGGGAAGGATAATGACTGGAGTAGAAAAAATTTTGATGAAAGAGGAGCCAGACATCATTTTGGTAGAAGGGGATACAAATACCGTGCTCGCAAGCGCTCTCGCTGCGACCAAATTAGGCATCAAAGTAGGACATGTTGAAGCCGGTTTGAGAAGCTTTGATAGAAATATGCCTGAAGAGATTAACCGAGTGCTCACTGACCATATTTCAGATTATCTTTTTGCACCTACTGACATAGCTAGACAGAATTTGCAAAAGGAAGGAATAGCTGAAGATAAGATCTTTGTTACGGGAAACACGATCGTCGATGCGGTGTACCAGAATAGTGAGATTGCTAAGAAAAATACAAAAGTCCTCGAAAGGCTTCGGTTAAAAAAAGGAGAATATTTTCTTATCACGGCTCATAGACAAGAGAATGTCGACGTCAGGGATAGATTTCAAGGAATTGCGAAAGGGCTAGAATTAGTATATAATGAGTTTCTGATTCCGATTGTATTCCCGATACATCCTAGAACACTCAAAAAGATGAACGAGTTTAACTTACGCGTAAAGGGTGTTATCCCGATTGATCCTGTTAGCTTTCTTGATTTTTTGTTGCTGGAAGCATATGCAAAGCTTGTGTTAACTGATTCCGGTGGTGTACAAGAGGAGACATGCATATTAAAAGTGCCGTGCGTGACGTTAAGAGATAATACGGAGAGACCAGAAACAATTGAGGTGGGTTCGAATGTGCTCGTAGGCACTCATCCAAATGATATAGTGAGGGGTGTTAAGTTGATGCTAGAAAAGGAACGCATTTGGAGAGGCCCGTTTGGGGACGGCAATGCTGGAATGAAAGTTGTTGAAACACTTAAAAAAGAGTTATAAAGTTTCGCTTGTGCGATTTCGTAACTAAAACCTATATTATCTAAAAGGTCTAAGCTCTTTGTCAGGATTTCAGGATCAAACACTTAAAATCCCCTTTGTCGATTTCATTGTTGTTTAATATAATTTTAAAATTTTTAGTGTAGCAGAGAGGAGATGTATTATAATCAAGTCAAGCCTCTTGCCAGTTTGACTCTATCTTGATGAAGTATGAACAGTGTGAGCACATATCACTGTGTGAAAAAAAATGCTATAATTGTTGATCTTTAATTAATTTCAAAAAAAGTCAAAAAATGTATACGCGCGTTCTTATTTTATAAGTTTCGTCTTTAAATATTCAATGAGCGCATCTTTTAAACTCTCTTTTTCTAATCCAAACTCTATAATCGCTTTTATATAACCAAGTTTGTCTCCGGCATCATATCGTGTTCCCGCGAACGTATGCGCAAAAGCGTCGTCATTATGAATTAAAGTTTTTATCGAGTCAGTCAATTGTAGCTCATTGCCTTTTCCAGGGGGCGTCGCCTTGATACAATCAAATATCTCTGGGGTTAACACATACCTGCCCACAGCTGCTATGTTAGAAGGAGAATCAACTATGGAGGGCTTCTCAATAATGTCTTCAATGAGATAAACTGAGTCCTCAATTTTCCGTCCTCGTATTATTCCATATCTGTTTACAATTTGTTGGGGGACTTCTTCCACAGCAATTATCGTTTTATCATATTTTTGGAATATAGTTGAAAGTTGCTTAATACATGGAACTGTAGATTTTACGATATCATCCCCTAGCAAAACAGCAAAGGGTTCACTCCCTATATGTCGTTGGGCCTTTAAAATTGCATCGCCCAGCCCTTTCGCTTCTTTTTGCCGTATATAATGAATGTCTGCTAAAGCAGAGATGTCTTGGATGTTTTTCAACAATTCATATTGTCGATTTTGAATCAGAAAATTTTCAAGCCCTGGAGATGCGTCAAAGTAATCTTCTATTGCTTGTTTACCCTTGCCTGTTATGATTAGAATGTCTTCAATTCCAGAAGAGATAGCCTCTTCTACAACAAACTGAATGATGGGCTTATCAATGATCGGTAACATCTCTTTAGGCATCGATTTGGTTGCTGGTAGAAATCTAGTCCCCAAACCTGCTGCAGGTATAACGGCTTTTTCAATCACTTTACAACCCCAATTTAACAATAACCACAAACTTCTGCCTTATTTATAACAAGTAATAAATATTGAAGCCACTCAAGATTATATGCCTTTGTTTTTTTAGTTGCTCAGAGTGGTGAAGATCAGTTGAAAATAGCTCAAGTCTGTATCAGATACCTAGCACCCGGAGGGGCAGAAACCCATATACAAAGGATATCTGAGGAGCTTGTAAAGCGTGGACATGAAGTAACTGTATATACTACCGCCCTTAAGACAGAAATTCCATGGCAGTATTTTGATAGGTGGGAACCTGAAAGCTATGCCAATGGGGTCAAAGTAATAAGATTTCCTATTAGGCAGCATGTATTACCATATATCCACTTTCCTACGATTCCAGGATTAATTAAAGCCATCTACAGTTCGGATGTAGATGTGGTTCATGCCCATTCTCACAGATATTATCAAATTTTTGCTTGTGCTTCGGCTAAGTTTAAAAGGGGGAAGAAGAATGGCAAATACCAGATGCCATTAGTGGTAACGCCGCATTTTCACCCACCATCAAACCACAACTCTTCCGTACAAAAATTTCTTATGAATTTTGAAGATGTCGTTATTTCGAGGAGAATGTATAGAGTCGTTGATAAGATTCTAATTGTAACAGACAGGGAAAAACAATTTATAAAGGGATTTGTCCCCATCTCGAAGTGCGTAACAGTTCCAAACGGCATAGATATAGAGGATTGGACGCCGATTCCTGACGGCTCTAAATTTAGAAAGTGGTGCAGACTTAACAGTGAAGATAAAGTAATACTGTATACGGGAAGGCTTGCAGATAATAAGGGTTTAAGCTATCTAATAGACGCCTCAAGTGAAGTGATAAAAGAGCATCCCGAAGCCAAATTTGTCATCGTTGGAGAAGATTGGGGAATATTAAAAGAGCTTAAAAAGAAAATTTGGGCAAACAACCTTGACGATTATTTCATATTCACAGGACACATCGATGATTATGACCTATTCAAGTCAGCTTATTCAGCAGCAGATGTGTTTGTTTTACCAAGTGAATGGGAGGCATTTGGGATAGTACTTCTTGAAGCTATGGCGTGCAGCACACCAGTAGTTGCCTCAAATGTGGGGGGAGTACCGTGTGTTGTGGGGGATGCAGGAAGAATATTTGAATACGGTGATGTTGGTGCCCTCGCAAAAAATATTATTGAAGTGCTAGACAACATGGAGTCAGAAAGGGCGAAAAGTATAACTGGTCGACAAAGGGTTATGGATAACTTCACGTGGGATAAAGTGGTCGATGCTTTGGAAAATGTTTATTACAGTTTAGTTGATGAGTGATGTAGGGCAATAATTGATGCATTTCAGATCTTTTATATCGATCATTGTTAACTTAATAAAGAAGTAATTCCTTGAGGAAATTTATTGTCCCTTCAGTGGCGCCTAAAGGCAAACAAAATTAAGGATGCAGAAGGTGGACTAGATATCCATAAAAAGAGGAATTAAAAATAGCGCTTTCCTTTTCTTTGGTGAAGCTACTTCGGCGTTAATATCATTCGTCTTTTTTATTTATATCGCGAGGCTGCTTCCAGTTTCGGAATTTGGTTCATACATCACTATTATCTCTTTTGTCTCACTTTTTTCAATTTTTACAGATTTTGGTATAAATACAGTTATCATTCGCGAAGGGGCGAAGGAGCCTGAGCATACACATCATCTGATCTCTAATGCAATGGGATTAGAGACACTTTTGTCGGTTGGGTCGATAGTGCTCCTTACCGCTTGCATGTTTTTCACCCCATATTCATTTGACGTAAAGTTACTAATTGTGTTGGCCTCTTCAACTCTGCTAATGAGTGGACTAGGCAGCTTGTTCCGCTCAGTTTTTAACATTTATCAGGATATGAAATACATATCATTCTATAAGATTATCGAACGTGCTGTATTCGTAATTTTTTCAGTCATTCTTATAGCTCTGGGATTTGGAATAATTGGCATCATATATGCCACGATCGTCGGAGCTTTCGTAAACATGCTTCTAAGCTTCGTTAAAAGCCGACAAATTCATCACTATAAGCTGAATTTCAAGCCAATTTTTGATAGGAACATTGTCGGTCCAGCCGTATGGTTTGGACTCGCAGCACTCCTCGGAACCATATGGCAGAGGATAGACACCATAATGATATCACTTCTCATTGATATGCGATCTGTTGGGCTTTATACACCAGCTGTCAACTTCGTTGGGATAGGAGATATGGCGGTTGTTGCGGTAACGGGTGCATTTTTCCCCGTGCTCTCAAAAGCAGTTCATAAAAGGAGAATTACAAAAAAAGAGCTCTTTAGATATGTGTTATACTTTACAATAGCGGGAATTATTATAATTGTGATGACCTTTACATTTGCGAATCAACTTATTTACTATACCGTCGGACCGAAATTTGCTGAATCAGTTGATTTTTTAAATATCCTCATCGTAGGATTTGCGATTGGCCTTATCGCGGTTCCGACAGCTCTACTGCTTGATGCCACAAATAATCAAAAGGTGCACGTCCTTAACGCAACCTACATGTCACTCGCAAATTTCGGACTTAACTTATATCTTATACCAATTATAGGGGCCATAGGAGCAGCATACTCCACGAGTATTTCGCGAATACTTGGAACCGTGTTAGGCGTCCCCATTGCACTATACTTTTTAAAAAGGTCGAATCACATATAGGACAAATAGAGCGAACATGAAAGTAATGACAAATGCGATAGATGATGAACTCGACAAAGCCCACTCCCTGCTGAGTTTTTGCGATTAGCATCACTGAATCACCGTGCGACTTGGAATTCAGGTCATTAAAGGCTATGATATTACGTCACGTCTATCAACCACGCTTAGGAACACTTGCATCTACTTCCTAACGAGATTACCACGCTGTTCAGGCAAGCCGTTAGGCGCAGCTAATTGAGTATCATTTGAGTCACTTTAATAGAGGGGCTGGGATGTGTTGCTGGGATATTATTTATCTACGTTGCAGGAAGTTAGGCGGTGGCCTACCGTTGACAAACTAAGTGATCCGATTATAATCAAACTTGAAGAATGGAGTGGACATTTATCTTCTATGATATTTCAGAGATACCTAACGTAAGAGGACTTTTTGATACGCTGTACACCTCAGAAAGAAGATCATTTCAAGAATAAGAACGCAATATGTCGTGAACTCAAACAAAAAGATTGAGATTGGATGCTAAATTTGAATTTTATAGTACATAGTTATTTTATTAAATTATTGCTCAATGAGACGTGCCTAGATCCAACAATTACAAATACAATTAAGGGATGGCTCAAAAGACCATGACAAACTTGGCCGCTTGTTTGCTTTCAATCCCGTATCATGATCAATTCATTGTGCTGCAGAAAGCGCTTCTAGTTTCATGGTCAATATGAAGACCAATATGATTATGGTGGCATCTTCATAAGGACGGGCATTGAGAGTATCAATATCCCCCTACCTAGTGAACTGATAATGCCCTACGGTGGGTATCTTGCTTATATGGGGCACTTAAATTTTATCGCCGTTATGCTAATCGCAACTTTAGTTTATCTTGTTGGGTCGCATATAATGTATAGTATTAGCTATTATGGTGGTGCGCTGCTTTTTTTTAGAGAAATACGACAAATACGGGGGAATAAGGAAAAGAGAGCCTGAAGCTGCGCGGCAGTGGTTCTATAAGTATGGTGACGCACCATTTTCTCAAGCAGGATGATGCTAGGAATGCGCTTATGCAGTTCGATACCGGCTGGGATTTTTAAGATTGATGTTAATAGTTCTCAATTTACACGTTTCTGGGGTCATCGCCATGGAATTCTGGGCTTGCCTAGACCAGCGTATACCTCGGCGAAAATTGGAAGACCATTGAATCTCTACATATAGTGACCACAGCAATACTCGCATGTTAATTGGCGCTATAGTATTTTATTATGCAAATATAAAGCTGAGAAGACTAAAATTTCGACGAAGCATAAAGAGCATCTATAACAAACAAGTGCTGAAGGTTAAAAATGTTATACCAATAAGGAGCACTTTTAGGATGAAAGGTCAGGGTTCTTTAATCGTGCTACACTTAGCATTAATGTTTCATCACGTTATTAATAATATATTGTATGATAGTCAATGGCTCCTTTTTCCGTATGCATATAGTTATTATCAATTAAAGATATAAGTTCATTCAGAAATTTTATAAGAAGTTCAGAAATTCTTAGTGTACATTACGCTAAGATAACATCTTTGAGGTATTGTAGTTGAGGACTATAGCAGAGAAAATTTTATCGACGCGCAGCGGAACTGACGTTACAGGTGGAGATCTTGTCGCGGCACAAGTTGACCTTGTCTTTGCCCATGATGGTACATTTCCACTTGCAATTCAACAGCTCGGAGATCTTAAGATCAAGTATCCTGAAAAGGTAGCAGTAATCTGTGATCACGCATCTCCCTCACCATCAGAAAGGGTCTCGAATGTCCAAGCAATGATGCGGAAGTTTACGAGGTCGCATGGGATGGATTTTTACGAAAATGGCGATGGTATCTGTCATCAAATCGTGCTTGAAAAATACGCAGCTCCTTGGAAGATAATCATCGGCGGAGATAGTCATACCTGTACGCACGGTGCGTTGGGAGCATTTGCGACGGGAATGGGCTCTACTGATATCGCGGCCACTATGGCATACGGGAAAACGTGGTTTAGAGTACCGGAGTCAATAAAAGTGGAAGTCTCGGGGACGTTACCGGAAAAGATCCACTCCAAGGATGTGTTTTTGGAACTCATTGGCAGGATAAAAGCTGACGGTGCAACTTACAAGGCGCTAGAGTTCTCTGGAACTGGCATAACAAAAATGAGTGTAGAGGCAAGAGCAACCCTTACAAATATGGCCATCGAATCTGGCGCAAAAGTCGGAGTATGTCCCGCAGATGAAAAAGTTAAGGCATACCTGCAGCAGTACGGGCGTGGAGGCGAGTTTACACCACTTTCCGCAGATGATGGAGCAAATTATGAAAGTGAGGTTCACATAAAAGCAGAAGAAGTTGCACCCATGATAGCAAAGCCCCACAAGGTCGATAACGTCGCTCCGGTTACGGATCTCGAAGGAGAGGAGATAGACCAGGTCTGTCTCGGTTCGTGTACAAATGGGAGAATTGAGGACTTAAGAGCAGCAGCACAGATCTTAAGGGGACATAAGAGCAGAGCAAGGCTTATAGTGTACCCCGCAAGCCGTGACGTACTTATGAGAGCCATAAATGAGGGCATAATCGGAACTCTATTAAGCGCGGGAGCTGCAGTTTGTCCGCCAGGATGTGGATTTTGCATAGGGAGAACTATAGCGTTAGGTGACGGGGAAGTCGCACTCTCAACTCAAAATAGAAACTTCAAGGGAAGAATGGGCAACGACAACGCATTTATCTATCTTTCTAGTCCGTCAACTGCGGCTGCAAGTGCAATTGCGGGCAGAATAACTGACCCAAGAAATTTTGGTAACTAACATTGAACAATGCACATTTAAGGATGGAGTGTATGACCAAAATCGAAGCGGAAGTTATACGAGTATTCCCAAGAGATACAAACACAGATGAAATAATCGCTGGGAAATACAAGTACGACGAATTAGACATAAACAAGCTTGCAATGCACGTGTTCGAATCAATAGATCCTAGTTTTTATGAAGATGCAAAGAAATTGAAAACACCCATCATAGTAGCTGGGGCTAATTTTGGCTGTGGATCGTCGAGAGAACAGGCCCCACAAGTTTTAAAAGCTTGTGGCATCTCCTGCATAGTAGCAGAATCATTTGCGAGAATTTTTTATAGAAATGGCTATAACATAGGCTTGCCGCTAATAGAATGTAAGGATGTATCTAAGAGAGTCTCCCAAGGGGACAGGCTGCGGGTCGATTTTGACAAAGGCACCTTACTAAATGTCGCTCTGCATGAAGTTTATTCGTTTAAACCTATACCGATCTTTATGCAAGAAATACTAAAAGCAGGTGGGCTTATAAATTATCTGAAAAACTTCGGCGGATTCACTGATTGAAGAACTTGTGATTGAATCCATTTTCGCTTTGTTTGATGTAGTTGTAAAAAAGGAGACAGGGATGATGAAGAAAGTAGCTGTTATTATGGGCGATGGTGTAGGTCCAGAGCTCGTGAAGGGAATGATGCGGGTTGTCAATGCGACCGGTGCCACGCTCAATATGGTATTGTGTGATGCTGGAACAGACTGGTATGAAACTCATGGAGGAGAGACACTAATACCAGATGAAACGTGGGACGTCATACATTCAACAGAAGCATGTTTTAAAGGTCCAACAACTACGCCAGGCGGGCCAAGATCTCCAAAAAGTGTTGCAGTAACGCTTCGACAGCGACTAAACTTGTATGCAAACGTCCGCCCGATCAAGACATTTCCGAATGCCCCGAAACCTCTCGGAGATGTTGACTTCATGTGTGTGAGGGAGGCAACCGAAGGGATGTATCACGGAAGTGAAATTCAACTTTCTGACGATATGTTCATCGCGTTCAGAAAAATCACAAAGTCTGCAAGTAAGAAAATAGCAAAGTTCGCATTTGAAGAAGCAAACAGGAGGAGCTGGAAGACTGTTGTTGCGATACATAAAAGCAACATATTAAAACAAACAGATGGGGCATTTCTCGACGCAGTAAGAGAGACCGGCAATGAGTATCCCCATATGGAGATCTGGGAGTATCACGTCGATAATATCGCGCAGCAGCTTATTAAAAACCCGCAGATATTCAATCAATCGATACTTCTTTCAACGAATCTTTTCATGGACATAATAAGCGAAGAGTGCGCCGCACTCGTCGGGAGTATTGGAATGATCTATTCGGCTAATGTCGGCGACGGTTACGCGATGTTTGAACCAGCACACGGTTCCGCTCCTAGGTACAAAGGACTTGACAGGGTAAATCCGACAGCTACTTTACTAGCTGGAGCTTGGATGTTAAGGTATCTAGGCTACGATGAAGAGTCAAAGCTAATCTCTGATGCAGTTACAGAAACAATAGCAGAGGGAAAAACGACGTACGATCTTGGAGGTACTCTCAAGACAACTGAGATGACCGAATGGATTGTAAAGAAACTTGAGAGAAGCTAACGCCCAAAAAAATACCTGAAAAATAAAACACATAATACCAACACTGCGAGTTAACCGCTCGCTTCTTCTTTCTGAGCACAGCGCTTGCACTTGTCTCTTCCTTCGTCCAAAATCTCCCCACTTTTTGTGCATTCTGTGAGCTCCTTAGATTTCCCACCGCTTGTGAATAATTTAACCGGCCTCATGTGCGCACAGTCAAAGCTTTCTTCGAGTTTTGCAACGGTACACTCTAAGCACTGCTCACGATGAACCATTGCACCCTCATCAGCGAGCACACACGTTTCATACTCAAGGTTGCTTATCCCCAACGGGACACTCAGGATCCGACGATATTTACAGCCACTCAATTTTTGATCCCCTTGGATTTGGTACCGCTCGTAAACTCATCGTTATCGATGCCACTGAAGAGTGACCTCATCACTGAGGATGTACTTAAGAGCATATTCTTTCAATTCATCGTTCGAAATACTTGAAATTCGAGCTTCCTCATCATAGAGCTTGTGGATGTCTGACCAAATTGATTTTATTCGCTCGTCGTCTTTCTCTAGATTTACCCGTATCCCCAATAATTCATAAAGTATTTCTTCTATCTTGTGGCGCACAACCTCTCTCCCGGACGAGTCCCCTATGAGCAGCGCCCGCTGACCACCAACAAGTTCTGGCGGAAAGGGCTCATAAGTAAACGAGTTTTTCAAAATGCCATCTGTGTGTATCCCACTTTCGTGCGCAAATATGTTTTCCCCCACTATCGCTTTATTACTTGGTATTCTAAAGGGAAGTTCTTGAGCCAAGTATTTAGTCAATTCAGTCAACGGTCGAGGGTTGTACTTTTCATATCCCTTTACCCTATTAAATAGGAACATTAAGATCTTTTCAAGCTCAGTGTTGCCTGCCCTCTCGCCAATTCCCATAAAGGTCAGGCTCGACCAATTGGCACCGTACCAGTGCCCAGCAAGTGTATTTGCTACTCCGAGCCCAAAATCATCGTGCATGTGCATTTCTATGTTTTTAGCTCCTGCTTTTTTAAAAGACCTCACCAGGTCAGGTATGCTAAAAGGGAGACCAAGGCCTTCAAATGGAACGCCAAAATTGATAGTATCACATATCCTCATTATTGCATTTGGTTCAATGCTCAATAATTCCTTGATGAAGGGAAGCAAAAAGTCGGGGTTCGCCCTCGTCGTGTCTTCGAGATGACACCTTACTTTTAAACCATGATCCACTGCATACTCAATGGCGTTAACGTATTTATCTCGCGCCTGTTCGTGATTTGCAAGACCCAATTTATCAAAAATATGTGCATCAGAGATCGACATCAAAATCCCCACTTCCTCGATCCCGTCTATGCTTAAGTTCATGTCTATATCGCTTGTGCTGGCGCGTGCCCAGCCTGTAACCTCTGGATGCTCGTAGCCCCGTTCAAGCATTTCACGTGCTACAA
Organism: uncultured Methanomicrobia archaeon; assembly: GCA_964472955.1. Classification (GTDB taxonomy): domain Archaea; phylum Halobacteriota; class Bog-38; order Methanoflorentales; family Methanoflorentaceae; genus DASPRZ01. The sequence continues at coordinate 16,169 of CAYYMO010000141.1, forward strand.
TCCGATCCCTTTCATTAAATACAAAACATTCGAGCTTTTCAATCCCCATCTTATGCAGATATTCATATATGCTGAGCTTATGGGATTTCTTCATCACTATACCCGGCATTTGTGAGCCGTCCCTTAGAGTACTGTCGCTAATTTTAACATCCGGGTTACCAGGGATCTTGATTTTCGGTATCTCTTTATAGGACCTGTACAATTTCAGTAACCCCCAAAGTTACTACTTAAACATAATTTGCATTGAAATAGAATGATATGCCTGCATTTTACATAGTGTTTGAACCTATATGAAACTTTATTCTCTATTTTTTATGATAGGCGCAAGTAGAACCGAATCCTCCACGCACTGCCTACGTGAACCCCACTTTGATATATGATTACAACTAATTACAAGTCACATGGAAGGGCCCACGATACAGTTAAAATATGGCACAGGCGAAATTACTGCAAACCTTCAGAAAAAGAACATCATCCAAATAGTTGAGCCGTTTGAAATAGAGGCTACAGATGAGAGGGCTGAAATTAAAAAGGCCATGGAAAACCCAATAGGAACAAAGCGGTTGCGGGATATAGCATCGGAGAGAAAAAGACATAAAAAGCGCCTCAACGTTGTCATTATTGTTAGTGATATAACACGACCCACACCAACCAAAAGATTAATTCCTTACATCCTTAATGAATTATCGGATGCAGAGATACGCGATGAAGATGTCACAATCATCTTTGCACTTGGAATTCACAGAAAATTGGAGACAACCGAGATGGTACGACTTGTTGGAAATAACGTTTTCAACAGGTTTAGGTGCATAAATCACGATTCTATTAATTGCGTTTTCGCCGGAACTACCAAGCAGGGAACCGCCGTTGAGGCTAACAAAGAGGTTTTAGAAGCTGACATACGGGTATGTATAGGGTCGATTGAACTCCACTATTTTGCAGGTTATACGGGGGGGTATAAATCAATCTTGCCGGGGATTTGTGCAAGAAGCACAATTGAAACTAATCATAGACTTATGTTGCAGCCAACTGCAAGCGCTGGACGAATTGATAGTCCGGTCAGGGTTGACATGGAGGAAGCAGCGAAGTTTGTTGGCTGTGACTTCATTCTCAACGTCGTGCTTAACGGGAAAAAGCAAATCGTAAAAGCTGTAGCAGGAGATCCAATTGGGGCTCATAGAGAGGGTATAAAAGTCGTCGATTTAATGTACATCGTCCCAATAAAGGAGCTTGCTGATGTGGTTATAGTTTCTGCTGGAGGGGCCCCAAAAGATATAAATGTATTTCAATCACAAAAAGCTCTTGACAACGCAAAACTCGCGGTGAAAAATGGTGGCAGTATAATTCTGGTTGCCCAATGCCCCGAAGGATTAGGAGATAGGGTCTTTGAGCGATGGATTGATGAAGCTAAGAACAGGCAGGAACTCATAGACAGATTGGACATTGCTTTTGAGCTTGGAGGACACAAGGCAGGAATTTTGGCGAAGCTTATGGAACAAGTTGATGTCTATTTGGTGTCTGACCTTGAAAAGGGACTTGTTGAGAGGGCATTTTTCACGTGCGCCAATGACGTTAACGATGCAGTTGATGCAGCTGTTGCAAAATGTGGATCCGATGCAAAACTTATACTTATGCCCCAAGGCGCATACACACTTCCACGATATCAGCCTAAGTAATTTCTAGGGCCAAGATTGTAACTGGTAACACTTCGAAGACATGTAACAGAACTAGACTTGTAATAAGCTTATGTGGGTCAGAGTTTACCATAATCGATCAGGAAAATCCCCAATAATTGGAGAGAGGTACAGCGATGTTAAGAAGCCTTTGTTTGTTTTAATACTTTCTAGCACCGAAGTTGCTGATATACCTGGAATTTCTGGGGCAGGAAGTTCACAAGCACTTTTACAATATACGCCAGCAGCAGATGCTGAGATTGTCACGTGCGGTGCATTACGAACCATTGATGCGCTACCGGATTCCCCTTCGGGGGCAGCTACACCAGCTGTCCTTACCAGAGCCGCACTTAACCTCACTAAAATTCCGTGTCTTCTGATTAACTCGGGCCTCAAAGTCGCGCCGGGCGTTCCCTATTATGATATGAGAGCCGAACATGGCAAGGATATGCAGAAGGGGCCTGCTGTAAAAGATTCGCAACACATATATGCATCTTCTAAGAAGTTTGCAAAACTTCTCAATTGCGATCTTGCAATAATAGGTGAAACGATACCTGGGGGGACTACCACGGCTCTTGCAGTATTAAGGGCACTTGGGTACGATTCAAGCGTTAGCAGCAGTTTTTCAAAAAACCCAATAGGGCTTAAGGAACAGGTTGTTAGAAAAGCTTTAACGCAGTCTCCTATCTCTCCCAATGAGCTCAAACGTGATCCAATAAAGGCAATTGAGCTTTTTGGAGATCCTATGATGCCCTGTGCCACAGGGCTGGTTGAAGAACTAACAAGAGCAGGAAGCAGCGTGATGCTTGCAGGGGGGACGCAAATGGCGGCGATATTTGCTATTTTGAATGCGCTTAACGTTTCTGGCGATATTACACTAGGAACAACAAAATATGTCTTTGAAGACGAATCAGCGGGCTTCATCGACCTCGTAAAAAAACTACAAATTGATGCGTTTGGATCTTATCCCGACTTTCGGAAGAGTAAATTCGACCAGCTTAAAGCCTATGAACTTGGAGAAGTCAAAGAAGGTGTAGGCGCTGGTGGCGCTATGGTTGCTGCGGCGATGAAAGGATTCACTAATAACGATTTTAGAAACGAAGTTGAAAGAGTATTAATAGGGCTTTAAAACCTGCTTTTGACTTACTTTTCTGTTGATGATTTATTTGCATTTGCTACACGCCCCTCATTATGCGTTATAGTCGTAGCGGAACAACTACTTTGTACCTATTTTTATCAAGAGGACATTCAACGCTCTACTAAAAATTTAATGGCGTTACTTGTGTGAGAGTATTCATCAGATAAACGATGTTTAACGGGGGCACATCAAATGGTCTCGCAGCAAAGCTTCGTTTAGCCCCTATCCACTCTTCGTCCACCCTCGCTTAAAAAGCGAGCGTGTCTACATTTTTGCACTATTTAACGCCCTCTAAATCATTCTGCCTCAGTGATGAAAGTATTGCTCGATGTTGTGCAATTATGCTGAATAATTTTAACGTGGCTACTCGATGTGCAAATGCACAAATGGAATATGTCTTAATAAGTGTAAAACGCCAAGCATATCGCGAAAGGCTAAAAATCCCATTTTAAACAGCACCTAAAAAAGGCATGCGCCGTAGCCTTATATATTTGCGAGGCGGGCCTTTTTCCCACAATTAGGGATATGGAGGCCACCAGATGTACTGCAAATAGTTTCTTAACCCCTTACATACACTAGCTGTTTGAAAAACTATAAAAAGTCGGGGAGGGGAGTATAATTATGAATGTTTGAAAAGAAGCACATCATCTCTATGCGAGATTTCTCTCGTGAAGAAGTACGTTATATTCTAAACTGTGCAGAAAAAATTGAGCCCCTTGCTCGAACTGGAACTAGTATACTGCATAACAAATTACTTGCCCTCCTTTTTTTCGAACCAAGCACGAGAACGCAGTTATCATTTGACACCGCTATGAAGAGACTCGGCGGTAAGACTTTGAGTTTATCATCAGAGGGCAGCTCGATGCTGAAGGGCGAGACTCTTGCGGATACTGTAAAAGTAATTGAAGGTTACGCTGATGCGATAGTCCTCAGGCATCCAAAAGAGGGGGCTGCTCGGATGGCAAGTGAGCTGTCAACGATCCCCGTGCTTAACGGCGGCGACGGGGCTGGCCATCATCCTACGCAAACGTTACTTGATTTGTATACCATGCAGAAGGAGAGCAGACTTCAGGACCTTGACATTGCTCTGCTCGGAGATCTCAAATATGGAAGGACGGTACACTCACTTGCCTATGCTCTTAAGATGTTTAATGCAAACATCAGTCTCGTAGCGCCAGAAGAACTTCAGATGCCTAAATACATAGTAGATGATCTAGGTGGAGTTACGATAACTGATGATATTGATGAAGTGATCAAAGATATCGACGTTCTCTATGTGACGAGAATACAAAAAGAGCGATTCCCAGACCCAAATGAGTACCATAGAGTTGCAAGCAGCTATAGAATATCCAATGATACTCTAGCTGGCGTTCGAAATAATTTTATAATCATGCATCCTCTGCCGAGATCTGACGAAATAGCGCCTGAAATTGATAACACAAAGTATGCTAAGTATTTTAAACAGTCGTTTTATGGGGTTCCCGTGAGGATGGCACTCCTAATGCTAGTAATGCAGGAAAGATTCGATGTTAGAAAAACAAAAAGACGAACTCAGAGTTCGTTCAATTAAAAATGGGACGGTTATTGATCACATAACAGCTGGAAGTTCACTAAACGTTTTGAAGATACTCGGCGTGAAGGGGGGCACTCGCTCTATTGTGAGTGTCGTTATGAACGTTCCAAGCAAGAAGCCAGGAAGCAAGGCAAAGGATATAGTAAAAATTGAGGAGAGAGAACTCAGCTCCGATGAGGTTGATAAAATAGCATTGATCGCCCCGAATGCAACAATTAACATTATAAGGGAGTATGAGGTAGTTCGAAAAAGCTCTGTTGAATTGCATGATAAAATTGAGAATATAGTAAAGTGTCCAAACCTAAATTGCATTTCAAACACTAATGAGCCAGTTACTTCTAAGTTTGCAGTGATACATCCTTTGACGCTACGATGCCTGTATTGTGAGAGAATTTTAAAAAATAACATTGTAGAGCATCTAATTTGAAGTCGCGAGTGCGGTTCAAACGCCTGGCCAATACATAATTAACGCAAAGAAGTACCCTAGCTTGAAGGCTACCTGTTTTACAACAGTAGGAGATGCATCCCAAACAGAGCATATGATGCCTTCATTAGTTGAGTTGAAATTGTTTGTCTTAACCAAAGTTTACTTTATCTATCAGCTCGACTCCAACTCTTTGGATCCATTCAAACCTTCTTAATGTTCACATAGCAATTCTAAAGTAGCTCAAATTACGTTGCACTTTATGCCCCTCTATTAAACTCTTGTTAGAACTTAATCTTTCATTCCGTTGTCCTCGAAGTAATGTCTGACGTCTACTTTGCGAAGGTAGTTCTCGTAGCTCAATACATTTACGAAAATGTTCCGAGTCAAAATCTCTATATCTTCCCAAGAGCTATTCTCCATACCAGTGTCTGTGACGATGAATTCTTACTAGATCCAGCTACAAACTATTTATCGTACGATTTTTTCCATTCTTCGCTGCACGACTGTAATGGTAGTGTAGTAAGCCCAAAAAATGAGATCGCTTCGAGGAGCGTCAGAAGATTCTACTATAGCCCTTACCACAACTTCGCGCATTAGTGATATCGTCTGCATAAGATTGTAGCGAGCTTTGGAAATCTTCCTTTTCTGATAAGGCAGTTTGTATCGAACGTCTTTGGAGGTACCATATCATCTATTTGCTGGATGAATCCATCTTTTATTTATGTCCCCTTTGGCGGGGGCATATAATTGACACTAAATTTTCAGATCTAAATGATTTTAATGAATTTGCTCACCAGTAAGTTCCTTATGTGGGACTATTGGAGGTTACATACAGACGCTGGCGTATGAGCTGTCCATTTGTTAACCGCTAGTTACGTCAAGGAAAATGTTAAAATGCAACATGGCAGACAAACTTTAACTGGCAGGAAGGCACAAAATTTGAGCTTAACATATACAGCGGTGGAGGAATTATTTCACCACATTTAGCTCCATTTATAAACTTGTTTTAAATTATATGTAAATTAAAGAAGTGAGGGCATATATCCCAAAATAGTGGCAGGACATTGTTTTTTTACGGAAGGTCATGCAGCGCATACATGATCTGTTGGGTATAAATGAGGTGGAGAGGTGGATATGAATAAAGTGAAATCAGATAAGATCCCTTGATAGTATCGCGGAGTTCAATCGAGAGTCAGCCGATTTTTCGTGCTACTAGTTTTATAGCTTCTATCAAGCTGTTTTGCGGCATTATTGAAGCAACTGGAATTCTCAAAATCTTTTCAACAGTTGGACTTACGATAGGAGCGCAAACAAGTGCGAGGGCCCCATCGCGCTCGGCATGAATTGCGGCAATCAATGCATCTTCGACTGTCGTTGCAGGATATTCTCTTATGGTAATATTCCTACCATCAATGATCATTGAACGCTCCGTAATTTTATCTAGGACAGGTCTCGCAGCAACTACTGCAATGAGGTCCCCTTTTTGGGAGGTTCCTTCGAGTCTCCTAACTGCTTTTAAAATCTCTCTCAAAGTTTTGAGGTTAGGTTCTCTTTCCCCAGAAATTATCTTATATAACGTGCTCAACGATACGCCCGAGACTTCAGCAAATCGAGTAACTGTAAATCCTAGGTCTTTAATTACTTGACTCAATGCGCTTTTTAGTTCTTCGTCTGATGAAAACGCTGCTCTAATTAAGTCATCTGCAAGCATATATTACCACTTGCTACAAACAAGCAATATCCTATATATATATTGATTATTAAAGAGTAGTGATTTTATAAGTAAGGGAACTGACATAATTGGGGAGAAAGCACAACGTTTAAAATGGTAGGGGTAGATCCCGCCACCGCTGCGCTGTGTGTAACGAAATACCTGCTGTAAATTCAATATCGTATCGATTGTTTCATTTACGTTCCACAAACGTAAGATGTGAGTAAACACGCCGAATGCTGAAAATGCGAAGCAAACTTAAGAAAAAGCACAGACACGCGCTAAAAATCTTGTGAAATAGCTCTGCCTCAAGTTTTTTTTTAACAGTTAGGGGTACAATAAAGGCAAAAGTCATTTTTATTAAACATGAAACTAAGGGTCTTGTAAGGCATGACATTACCTGAGCAACTTTCACTGCAAGATATACGTGTCTTTCAAGAAGAATCACGGATTTGTATAGGGAATGCTGGGGGCTTCACAGCAAATTTGTCACTTAAAACTTTACTTAGTGGACGCCCTGAATGTAAAAGATTCATTTCAATCCAAGCATTTTTTTATACTTCGACTGAGCTTGTAATATTGAGATTAAAGATGATAATTATGGACCTAAATTCTACCGACAAACGTACGATTTATTGGGATGATGGAATTATAATGGTAGACCAAACGATGTTGCCAGCACGTTACGAAAATATAAAGATTACAACAATTGAAGAACTGTGCAATGCAATTCTAAAGCTTAAAGTGAGGGGGGCGCCTGCACTCGGGGCAGCCGGGGCATTTGGTGTGGCACTAGCAGCGTGCAAAAGCGATGCGCATGACCTGGATGCATTAAAATCTAAAGTTAAGGACGCGGCCAAATCTATTATCTCTACGAGACCGACAGCAATAAATCTCTTTTTAGGAGTTGACACGATCCTAAAGGCGATTGAACCTTGTGCCACTATTGAAGAAGTTAAAGAAGTTGCAGTTGAGGAGGCAAAAAGAACAGCTGATGAAGATATAATAACAAACAAAGCCTTGAGCGCTGTTGGAGCATCGATCTTGAACGATGGTGATGTTGTCATGACTTATTGCAATGCAGGCAGGCTTGCAACAGTCGGCTGGGGCACCGCCTTGGGCGTGATACGATCTGCAACTATATCCGGAAAGCGTATAAGTGTATATGTTTGTGAAACAAGGCCGCTTAATCAAGGTAGTAGGATAACGGCTTTTGAAATGCTCGAAGATGAAATTCCTGCTACTCTAATTGCAGATAACATGGCAGCGTTGACGATGAAGGAGGACAAAGTGAATTGTGTAATCGTAGGAGCTGATAGGATAACAAAGGAGGTAGTTTACAATAAGGTCGGAACATACATGCTCGCGATATGCGCGAAGCATCATGGCATACCGTTCTACGTTGCTGCTCCTCTGTCAACCTGTGATTTTCAAGATAGAGAGATTGAAATTGAACAAAGGGATCCTAGCGAACTGATATATTGTGGGAAAAAACAGTTAGCTCCTAAGAGCGTAAAAGTCGAAAATCCTGCATTCGATGCCACACCACTTGAACTGGTCACGAAAATAATAACAGAAAATGGGATAAAAAACCCATTTGAACTAATGAGAAGATGAACAAGACAGGACACAATAATACATCAAATATAATTCACTACGGTGATTGAATTGTATGAGAGCATTACCCTATCTGAATGCATAGCCTCAAGTTTGTGTATTACTTGCATTAACAAGATTTTATAGTGCCAATCCTAAAGATATTGCAAAATGTCTATAACTATAAATGTAATTTCAGAAAATAAACCTGGAGTGTTAAGGGACATTGCAGGAACTATTGCAAAATTTAATGGCAACATACAGTACATGCAACAGTTCATACTCACTAGAGGATTACATAAAAATCTCGCCATAATTCACATGGAAATCGAAGACGTTCAAAAAACCTCTGACCTCTTAAAAATGCTTGAATCAATGGACTGTGTTAAAGAGGTTACGCAATATGAGCCCTTTGCGAAGATCTGGGGGTCGCGAGTTATAATCATCGGTGGGGGGGCTCAGGTTGCACAAGTAGCTCTCGGGGCAATAACTGAAGCTGATAGGCATAATATACGCGGAGAACGCATAAGTATTGACACAATGCCGATTGTAAATGAAGAAAACATTGCCGAGGCGGTTAATGCCGTTTCAAGAACCCATCGAGCAAGTATATTAGTGTTGGCTGGTTCACTTATGGGAGGAAAAATTACCGAAGAGGTAAGAAAACTCCAAAAAGAGGGGGTCAAAGTTATAGCACTTAACATGGCTGGAAGCGTGCCTAGTGTTGCTGATCTTGTAGTTACCGACCCGATCCAAGCTGGAACTTTTGCTGTAATGTCTATCGCAGAAACAGCGAAATTTGATATTGGAAGGATTAAAGGACGGCGATTTTAGGATTCGTGTAAAAATGTAACACTATTAATATAGTAGTCAATAAATTGCACCCAATTTAACTCCGACATTTCTCCTAATTTCATTCCAACAATAATGTGGTTTGCAACATTTGAAAAAATGGTTTATTTTAAGTATTTTATGCTCCAAAATCTCATAATCTCATAGTCGACATTGAACGAATGGATGCATATAATTCGTTAATTTGTCTAAAAAGAGTGCGCAGAATCTTAACTTTGTTAGGTTCGCTAAATGAAATGTGTCAAGACCGCACGTCGAAAACTTAGAGATACCATGATACAAATTTCATTAGGAAAGAACCAACTTTTATTTTAAAGGGTGGCAGCTACTAATAAGGGCAAGGTTATAGTCGCATCGCTATAGACTGTTACGGTATCAGCGTTTTCACCCACCTTCCCCCATGACTTTGCTTCATCTAAAGTGGCGCCCGAAAGACCACCCGTTTCAGGCGTATCCATGGTAAGTTGAATGGCGTAATCAAAGCCCTTTGGAATGAGGAGCATAGATTGCATAATGAAGTTCTTGGGAACGCCTCCACCAATAAATAGCGCTCCTGACTTTTTTGCTTCGTAACATATATCCATGATCGTCCTGATATCCTTGAAAGTGTCAACCTGTAGGTCGCGCTTATAGCCAAATATCCAGCTTTGAAGCCCTATTGCAGAATCTGCTAAAGCCGGACAAAATACAGGGATTCCCTTATCTGCAGCAGCCCTTAATATTGAATCGTTATCGTCTATTCTAACTCCGACCTCTTGAAGAAACTCACATATTGTAAACTGTCTGCCGTTATTTGAGTCTAGTATATCTTCCAACATAGCATCAAATCGCTCTTCGAAGGTCGTAAAGTGCCAATCGGACAGATATACGTCATAAATCCTATCTATTTTGTTGTTTTTCAATTCCAAGTCATCAACGTTACATTCCCCAAGACAATGCCTGCCGCCAAAAGCCTCGATCATATCGTGAACTATATTTGCTCCTGTTGTAACGAGGACATCGATGCTTCGCCGTTGTAACATGTCCACAATGACCTTTCGCATTCCAGCAGGAATCATAGCACCGGCTAGCCCAAAAAAGTTCATCACGCCCGGAACTTGCATTTTTCGGTAAATGTTTACTGCCTTAGCAAGTCTTCCCGCACCAAATGCACAATGCTGATATTGCTCCACAAGTTCAGTAACAGTCATTCCTTGCGTGAGCTTTGCGTGGAGTATAGGATTATCAAGATAACTTTTATCATTCATATGTCACCAATGCTTTTTGCCATAGATGAAAAGATAAAGTCTCGAAGGAGCTTAGCGCCTAGTAATGCAGACATTCCCATATCGTAGTCAGGCGTGATCTCAACTATATCAAAGCCTGATGTTACAGGAGAGAGCCTTCTTATGGCTGTCCTAACTTCTAGAGGTGTTAATCCATACGGCTCAGGGTTTCCAACTCCTGGAGCATACGCCGGATCAATAACATCCATATCAATGGATAAATAGATCTTATCGCTGTCCAAAAGCTCTTCAATTTCGTCTAACACCTGAATGATTCCAAGCTCTCTGACGTCATCCATGGTATACACAGTGCTTCTTTCTCCTGCAAGTTTATATTCTCCTTTTGTACCACTTCTTATTCCAATCTGAACAAGCGGTAAACCAAGATCAGAGATATATCTTGCAACACCTGCATGGTTGTATTTATTCCCCAAATATTCGCTTCTAAAATCAAGATGCGCATCAAATATAACCACTCCGATGTCCGCACTTTTTGACAACGCTTTTACGCAAGGAAACGTTATGGTGTGTTCACCTCCGAGCGTTAGAGGGATCTTCCCGTCGTCAGATGCACCTGAAATCGTAGCTTCTACCTCAGAAATCATGTCACATGGATTGCCAAACTCGATGTTGCCTGCATCGTAAAATTGTTGCTCCGTTATGTCAATATCGTATTCGTAATCATAAGTTTCAAAATTGTAGGAGGCTTTTCTTATAGCATCAGGAGCCCAGCGAGAGCCAGTTCTGAAAGTGGAGGTAGCGTCGAAGAGCACGCCCACTATTACATATTTGCTTGATCCATAATGAGGGCTTGAGTCTGCAAAAATCATGCGCGATATAAAAACCACGTTTATGTGTCACTTTACGTTTAGATGTTAAGCTTTCACGTAGTAAGATTTTCAAGAGTGACTTATATTATTTTAAATCTAGTTTGCGTTTTCCCATAGATTCAAGGTACGTGATCTCTTTACCCGATTCAATCCTATTAGCGTGCTCTTCGGGAATCTCGATCTCAAATGTTGAGTAATCATTTAGATCCATAAGTTGGGCTGTTTTACCCATTATTGCTATGATCTGAGCGCCTTTTCTCTCGACGATCGGAACGTATATCTTGGCACTCACGGGTTGCACAATAGAGCGTTTTTGACCGTCAAAAATGCCCATGGCATCAACTCTCGCCTTTGCAGAGCCATGCTTTCCGGGTTTCGATGTAGCTATACCAATAATGACACAAGGTTCATCATCAATAACTACGTAACGCCCTACTTTGAGCGTTCTTATTTCTGTTTGCTCCTTCATAGTGAGCTATACCACAACATTTAATATAAATTTATTTAGA
>CAYYMO010000142.1:0-4693 GCA_964472955.1 uncultured Methanomicrobia archaeon
CTTGGCTTCGATGGTCCGATAATGACTGACTCGGGCTCGTATCAGCTCTCGGTCTACGGAGAAATTGAATTCACCTCAAATGAGATAGTCATATTTCAAAGGAATATAGGCTCTGATATAGGGACGCCGATAGATATACCAACGCCACCTGACGGTTCGTATGATAGGGCGTTAAAAGAAATGGAGGTCACATTGCAGAGGATCAAAGAGGCGAAAGACTATAGCGGTGATAAAATGCTGCTTACAGGCCCTCTACAGGGATCGACGCACCTTGATTTAAGAGAGAGATTTGCAAGGCTAATTAGCGAGTTAGATGTGGACATCTGTCCAATTGGCGCGGTAGTCCCCCTTATGGAATCGTACAGGTTCAAAAAGCTCGCCGAAGTCGTGCTCGCATCTAAGAGAGGGTTAAGACTTGACGCGCCAGTACACCTGTTTGGGGCGGGCCATCCAATGATGTTCGCGTTAGCAGTGGCGCTCGGCTGCGACTTGTTTGACTCGGCAGCGTATGCACGCTACGCCAGAGACAATCGTTATCTCACCTCAAACGGCACTTATGCGTTAAGCGATCTTAAGTACTTTCCCTGTTCCTGTCCGATCTGTTCAAAAGGACAGTTAGATCTCAGCGAAAGAGAACTGGCAGAACATAACTTGCGCGTTTCATTTGCTGAGATACAAACGATAAAACAAGCCATTCGCGATGGAACGCTCTGGGAGCTTGTAGAAAAAAGGTGTCGACACCCCACGCTACTGTCTGCTCTCAGGGCTATTTTGAATCATTCTGAGTATATCGAAGAATATGAGCCGCAGAAGTGGACATTTCTCTATACTAGTGAAGAATCAGCAAAACGCCCGGCGATTATACGGCATTTAAAAAAGCTTAATAATCTGAACTTAAATGGCAGAATACTCATAACAACCAACAGAAAGAAAACGAAACATCTTGAACACGAGTTTAATGAAATCTTACTTATGAAGGCGCCTTTCGGACCGTACCCACCAGAGCTTGGCGAGACGTACCCGATAGGGCAATCCGAGGTGCCTGCTCCGGACAACGCGTCAAAAAAATCTGCACTGGCTAACCTCATTGAGCTTATAAAATCTAAGAATTTCGAAGCTACTTTTGCTTACGATGACAATTGGGAGCACGAATTTTTGTACCAATTATGTGAATGCTGTGATCTTTTACCGTTAAGTACGTTCTATGAAAAGACAATTTGAAGTTATAAAGCGAGATGGCGCAGCACGCGTTGGAAAGCTTAACTTGTCCGACAAAATAGTCAGTACACCTTATATGCTCAAAACGAAAGAAGAGCTCGAGTTAGTGAGAGAACAAATAGGCGAAAATGGAGAGTTGAAAGTAGAAGTAATAGACGATGTTGAGAAGATACCACTAGGGGTAGGGGCTGATTTAGTTATACTCGGTGGCGCCGTGCGATTTGAAAAAGATCCACGGGGCCTCTCAGCAGCTCTAACTACAATACGAGAAGTCGTAAATGCAGATTCCGCGCTTTACACTCCGGCTCTAGCAACCCCCGAAAATGTAAGTCTACTTGTTTATGCGGGAGTTGACGTTATTGACGGTATATTGGCTGAAGCTAAAGCAACTGAAGGATTTTTTCTCCATGACGATGGTGAAGAGAGATTCCAGGATGCACAATTACCACAGTGCACTTGTGATGCGTGCCAGCAAATTGAGGATTTAAAAAGCCGCCCGTTCGAAAAGAGCGTTGAGATTGCATCACAGCATAATAAAAACGCTCTACAAGCTGAACTTTACAGAATAAGTGCGAGGGTATCACGTGGAACTCTGAGAGAACTTGTAGAGGGGAGGTGTAGAGCATCTACCACCCTCACTGCGCTTTTAAGACTTTTAGATGAGAATTACGATTACTTTGAAAAGAGGGCACCGATCGTAAGAACGTCCACAATGCTCGCTTGTGCGCAGGAGTCGGTGAACAGAGTAGAGATAAGACGTTTCAGCGAGCGAGTGATCACGAGGCTCAAACAGCGTCACGGCATTTTGTTGTTGTTGCCCTGCTCAGCTAAGAAACCCTATTCAACTTCGATGTCTCATAAGATGATACTCTCAAGCATATGGAAATTTAGACGATCGATAAATGAGGCGATTATTTCATCTCCCATTGGGGTGATTCCGCGGAGCCTCGAGTGTGTCTATCCTCCATCAAATTATGACGTGCCTGTAACAGGCACGTGGATCTGTGATGAAACGAAGTGGGTCAGCGCTCGACTGGGCGAGTACCTCAAGGCTAACTCATTTGATGTTATTCTTGCTCACGTAAGTGGACCGTACAAAGATGTTTGCGACGAGGCGGCAACTCTATTTCAAACTGATGTCATATACACTACCATAAATGAAGACGTTTTATCTTCAGCTTCTTTAAACAACCTAAAAGAGGTAATGCAAGGGCTTATAAAAGAGCATCATCCTCCCAAGAGAGATTTGAGATTTGATTACATTAGAGACACAATTGATTATCAGTTTGGAAAGGGGGTGTCCGATCATATTTTCTCGGATAGTCCAAAAATTAGAGGGATATATCCGACATATCATGCGTCAAGCAATGGTGTACGAATAGCGACCATCGTAAAACCGTATGGCACAACCACGCTAACGATCCCAGGCGCTAGAAGGTACCTCGAGCGTTTTGAGGGACATTATTGCGTTTACATAGATGATTTTGTCCCTAAGGGGACGGTCTTCGCGGTTGGAGTTTTAAGTGCAGATCCAATGATCAGACCTTATGATGAAGTGGTTGTTTTAAATGATGAGGTAGTAGCAACAGGCAGGGCGCTTATGAGCGGATGGGAAATGCAATCATCTACAAGAGGCGGAGCGGCAGTTATTCGGCACATAGAGAAGCGGTGAAGAGTATAACCTTAATGGACAAGCAAACAGCAATGAGAAATTTTAAATACAAAAACACCTCTCGCCGTAAAGGTCAAGATACGATATCGTGGACTGGTGAAGATCTTCTAGACTCAGAACGAGTTCGTTCCCTCACCATTATATTGAGAACGAAGGGCTGCTACTGGGCAAGAAGCGACGGCTGCACAATGTGCGGTTATATTTATCATGCTGATCCAAACTCGTGTGGCGCAGATGTCAAAAAACAGTTCGATGACGTTTTAAATTGCTATGGCAAAAATTTTGGCGTCGTAAAGCTTTTCACATCTGGCAGTTTCCTTGATACCAATGAGGTGCCCGCCGATGTAAGAAACTACATATTAAATAAGCTAAGCGACGTGCCAAAAGTCATTGTGGAAACGCGCCCCGAATTTGTAACAGATGAAGTTTGCGAGGGCATATCTAAAATTCTACATGGGGCAGAAGTTGCCATCGGACTTGAAACTTCTAATGACTTGATAAGGAACAGCTGTATAAATAAAGGATTTAACTTCAACGATTTCATTGAAGCTTCAAAACTAGCTTCTTCCTATAATCTGACGGTGAAGGCCTACTTACTACTAAAACCACCAATGTTGACGGAGAAACAAGCGTTGGACGACGCAATTATGTCAATAAAAGAGGCCTCGAAATATGCTAACACAATTTCACTAAATTTATGTAACGTACAAAAAGGAACCTATGTAGAGAAGCTTTGGAAAAAGAGATTGTATAGGCCTCCGTGGCTATGGACAGCTGTCGAAGCGCTCAAGCGAACGGCAGGCATGACTACTATTATTTGCGACCCGGTAGCGGGAGGGACGGCGCGCGGGCCGCATAACTGCGGCACATGCGATGATGATGTGATCCATGAAATACAAGAGTACTCCCTTACCCAAGATAAAGCGGTTTTTAAGACTAATTGTGATGATAGAACGGCATGGGAATTTGTTTTAGAGTTTGAGCAGTTTACCTACGGTGCGCCACTGATCAATTGAATTACATCATTGCTAGTTCTGTCAAGAAGTGCATTTACCTACATCCAGTCAGAAAGAACGTCAAGAGACGATAAACAATTGGTGTATTCCTGCCCATTATTCATTAATTAACGCTAGAGTGATGAAATTAAAAAGAGCTTCTCTTTGCTTTTATTTGCCTTAATCTTTATATATCTATTTTATCAATTATAAGTGGAGTGACCTCACTGGCGCGTTTTAATAGATTTTTATGGCTTGTTATTGCTTTTCCAATGTTCATTGATATGCTACCTCCTTGGACTAGGAGCGACAAATGGTATTTCAACCGCTAGGGCAAGAATTCCCGTTACTGCATTTATCGTGCTCTTTGTAATATCATTTTTAGCAAGCCTGTTATAGCGGAGATTTTGATCCACGTGGTGCTAATAAGGCCAAAGAGTTAAAAAACCGTATAAACTATTTTTGTAACTGCCGCCGAGTCGCATTTAAGAGGTTCACATTCCGAAGCATAACTCTTTCGTCGAGCATTGTTTTGTTTCTGAAATTCCGTATAAATCCACGAGAATATTCCAACAGAAAAAGAGGATGAATACGTCAGCCCATGAAGGGCAAATGATTGTGGCATTTTTGAGGAGATGATCCAAGAACGAAGAAAGAAATACGCGATTAGCATCGCAATGAATCCTGTAAAGTCTCTGGCCTTTATTTGGTTTTTACTAATTGGTGCTAGAGATTCACGTATTCGAACACCATCACAGGAATGTCCTTGCAGTCAGATTCGTAACTGAAAAATATTTAATCTGCCACT
>CAYYMO010000143.1:0-3220 GCA_964472955.1 uncultured Methanomicrobia archaeon
CAAGCTGTTGCAACACTTTGTAGTCACGCAACCTTTAATACAGACGTGAGAAATATCTATCAAATTAAAATAACGGCAGAGGGAGAACTATGAGGGAAGAGTACGATGTCATCGTGGTCGGGGCGGGACCAGGAGGTTCCATCGCGGCACGAACCGCCGCCGAAGAGTGCGAAGTTCTGTTGTTAGAAAAGCGGCAGGAGATCGGTTCATCCGTGCGCTGCGCTGGGGGTGTCGATAAGAGGGAGCTATCAAAATTCATCCAGCCTGAGAAGAAATGGATTGTAGGCAACGCAATCGGCGCTCGAATTTACGCTCCTGACGGGTCGATGTTTGAGCTATCTGGGGAGTTGGCTGGAGGCGGGGTAGGCTACGTCGTGGAACGCAAGCTCTTCGATCGGGAGCTGGCGAATAGCGCAGCCCGAGCGGGGGCACACGTCATGGTGCGCACTCGTGCAACAGGGCTTATCAAAGAAGACGACAAGGTGCAAGGCGTCAAAATCAATAGACTTGGAGAGGACTTTGAAGTACGTTCACGGGTTGTGATCGGTGCGGACGGAGTGGAATCAAAGGTCGGGCGGTGGGCTGGGATAAACACCACGCTTAAGCTCAAAGATATCGATAGCTGCGCACAGTATCACATGACAAACGTAGACATAGCGGACGACTATTGTGATATGTACTTAGGTTCTTGTGCTCCAGGAGGCTACGCATGGGTCTTCCCGAAAGGCAACAGGACGGCGAATGTAGGGCTTGGTGTGCTTGCAAGCAAATTAGACGGTAAAAGGCCCATAGACTACCTCGACGAGTTTATATCGAAGAACTTTCCCAACGGGCAGCCGTTGGAACTGGTGATCGGGGGTGTTCCTGTAAGCAATGTGCTTAAGACCACTATAGGTAATGGCATGATGCTTGTCGGGGATGCAGCACATCATGCTTACCCCATTTCAGGCGGCGGGATTATAAATGCTATGAAAGGCGGAAGGATCGCAGGTGAAGTCGCAAGTAAAGCCGTGCGTCAGAACGACGCCTCAACAAAAGTTCTTAAAGAATATGAAACTATGTGGCATAGCTCATTCGGTAACCAGTTGAAGCGTAGCTATAAAGTCAAAGAGTTCTTCGCACGCTTGTCTGACGAAGAAATCAACAAGATTGTAGGGTCAATTCAAGGAGCAAAAATTGAAGAGATGAGCGCTATGGGGATAGTAAGGCGCGTAATTAAAGCGAATCCAAAGCTCCTGCTCGGCTTACGCCATCTGCTTTAAATATTTTTTATGTCATGGGAAACGCGCATCGAGTGGGTATCAGAATGGAAAGCCAAGAAGCAGAAAGTGATAGACGACCATTTAATAAGCTCAGATGGTCGCTAATAGGACTTTTCGCTGTTGTTAGCGTTTTTTTTGTGCCGAACACAAATCCCGTTGTGTTTGCACTTCTTCCCATTATATATGCGTCTCTACTATTCGTTATCGCGGGCCTTCACAGTACAGAGCTTTATAGCTTTAAAAATACGGCCATTTTCTTTCTGATCACATGGATTGTGAGTCTTTCTTTTGAAGCGTTAAGCATACAAACAGGGTTTCCCTTTGGATTTTATCACTATAATTTATCATCACCAACACTATTTCAGGTACCTTTGATCGTTATAGTCGCCTACTTTGGCACCGGATACATAGCCTGGACGTTATCACACGTCCTCACCGGACAATACAGCAAAAAACTCGGAGGGAAACAAATCTTTATCGTACCTTTTATTGCCGCATTTATCATGGTTATGTGGGATCTCATTATGGATCCTGTGGCATCAACTGTCTTTTCACGGTGGGTCTGGCATAGTCCGGGGGCTTATTTCGGAGTTCCTCTCATGAACTTTTTCGGATGGTTTGTGACCGTTTTTATCTTTTACCAAATATTCGCCCTCTACCTCTCTAAATATGATCGGATTCAACCTCAAAAAGTGAAAGCCCTTACCAGTAAGCCCTTCTGGATTGAAGCATCGGTAGTGTATGGCCTGATCGGTATATATCCTCTACTGGTCTCTGTCGCCATTCACAACGATATCACGGCGTCTATGTCGTTAGTTACCGTTTTCACTATGCTATTTGTCGCTCTCATTTCGTTTATCACAATTATGAATAATGGACCATCCAAGCTAAGCTAAGCTAAGAGAAACCACTTTTTCCGTTCTTGTCACTCACCCCCCGCTTCCTGAGCGTGTGTATGATGCGTATATGCGGTATTAAGAGGACATCCAATTCGTCTTATGATGGATTTAGAGGAAGGCAGTAAGAATGATTTGCGGGGCTGGACAAATTCAGGCGTTTATAAAACAATGTGCTAATAGTGAAGGGCTGTAGGTGTATCCACCTACAGTACAATAAAGAAAAAAAGACCCCCTACCGAAAAAGAATGAGGAGTGTTACCATAAATACAACTAAAAGTAAAAATAAGAGTAAATTAACCCTATTTTATATATATACGGGTATTTTATCGGATTATTTTTATATATAGGATCATTGCTACGTACCTTAACAATGATGTTAGGGCAGATGGCCCTTAAGATCCAATAAATCAGGCGGCTGTGTGTGGACAGTAATGAAAAGAGATATCATCCGAATTAATGAAGAGAAGTGCACTGGTTGTGGAAGTTGCGTTACTGGATGTCCTGAAGGCGCCTTGCAGGTAATTGATAAGAAGGCCAGAGTTATAAGTGATTTATTCTGTGATGGTTTAGGGGCCTGCATTAGGGATTGCCCGGAGGGCGCTATAGAAATTGAAACAAGAGAAGCTGAACCGTATGATGAGTACAAGGTTATGGGAAATATCGCAAAAGCAGGACCTAATGTCATAAAAGCCCACCTGCAGCATCTTCATGAACATGGCCAAGAGGATCTTTTAGATGAGGCTCTTGACTTTTTGAAGGAAAATAACATTGAAATCCCGGATTATGAGGAAGAACCATCGGCCTGCGGTTGCCCCGGTTCAATGACACGGGATTTAACTAGATCTAGCAATCAGACTCATGAGCCGGTGATGTTAACGTCAGAACTCGGAAACTGGCCCATACAGCTACAGCTTTTGAACCCCAATGCACCTTACCTGAAAAATGCTGACCTTTTATTGGCGGCCGATTGCGCCCCATTTGCCTACGCTAATTTCCATCAGAGATTCTTACAGGGTAAACGTTTGATAATTCTCTGTCCCAAACTGGATACAACCATAG